>DASTKE010000581.1:0-5588 GCA_035716105.1 Ktedonobacteraceae bacterium
ATTGGCTACTCGTATTCCACCTCCGGTGACTTCGGCGACGACGGCAAAGCCATGAACCAGGGATATCAACTCTGGGCGCAGACCGTCAACAACAGCGGCGGCATTCTCGGTCGCCCCGTCCAACTGGATGTGCTCCAGGACAATAGCGACCCGCAGAAAGTCGCTAACAATTACAAGACACTCATCACACAGAAGCACGTCAACCTGCTCTTTGGCCCGTTCTCTTCGCTGCTAACCAAAGCGGTGATTCCGGTAGCGGCTCAGTATGGATACGCGCTGCCAGAAGGCTCCGGTGGAGGTACAACAGTCTTTACGGAAAATGATCAGTATCATGATGTGGCCTTCGATGTTTCGCTGCCAGTTTCACAGAATCTGGTGAGCTTCGCGTATTACATCCTCTCGCTTCCGCCAGCCAATCGTCCCAAAACAGTCGCCTACGCCACTGAAAACGATCCATTTACTCTCCCACAGATACAGGCGGTGCAAAAGATCTTGCGGTCAGCCGACGTTCAGCAGGTGTATTATAAAGAGTACGACGGCGCGGACGCAAAAGCCTATGTCCCTACTGCCCAGGCAGTCGCACAAGCCAACGCGGATATCGTCGTCCTGGGAACTGTATTGCCTGACGCCGCGGCCTTTATTAACACCTTCAAGCAAGAGCATTACAACCCGAAGGCGCTGGTTGCTACCGCCGGGCCTGATGGCGGGCAGCAATTCGTTCATGCCGTCGGCCTGCCAGCTACAGAGGCGGTCTTCGTACCCAACGGCTGGTATCCTGCGGCCAATAACTTCCAGAACGCCCTGATGGTTCAGGACTATCTGGCCCAGTATGGTGGCACAGCCAATTCCATTAATGCCGATGTGGCCGAGGCATATTCAGTGGGGCAGGTCGTGCAGCAAGCTATTGAGAAAGCCGGTTCAATCGATAATGCCGCGCTTATCCAGAGGCTGCGGCAGGAAACCTTTGACACGGTTCAAGGAGCAGTGCAGTTCGACAGTCACGGCCAGAATCTCACTGCCCTGTCGTACCTGTTCCAGTGGCAAAAGGGAGCCTTCCTGCCCGTCTTCCCCCCAACTGTCGCGGTGCAAAACCCCGTCTATCCGCGACCCTCGGTAAGTTGATGTAACAAGGGAACATATTCAGCAAAAGAACCGTGCGGACGACACCCGCACGGTTCTTTTGCTGAATATGTTCCCTTGTTACACGCCCCGCGTGGCCTCTCTTCTGCCAGCCTCGCGCCAGCGGCTTCGTTCCGCGCTGTGACCATTCTCGCCCGGCAGTTGGCGGCGCAATTTCTCAGCCTCGACCTGCTCGTTCATGAGCAAACCGCCGATCAGAGCGGCCACCTGCTCGTTTGAAAGAGCCTGGTCGGTTTCGCCAGCAGGCGGGGGGGGTGGAGCGCTGCGCGAATTCCACTCTTCCGCGATGAAATCAGTGGAGAAATCGCCAGCGAGGAAGCGCGGATGCTCCGTCAGCCAGCGGGCAAAGGGGATAGTGGTACGCACGCCGAGCACTTTGTACTCGTCGAGGGCGCGGCGCAGGCGAGCGATGGCCTGCTGGCGATCCCTGCCCCAGACAATCAGCTTGGACAGCAAGGGATCGTAGAACAGCGGCACCTGCAAGCCGTTGTAGAGACCGCTATCGACGCGCACGCCTGGCCCGGATGGCTCCTGCAGCGCCAGGACTGTACCGGTGGCTGGCAGGAAGCGATTCTCCGGATCCTCCGCCGAGATACGAGCCTCGATGGCAGAGCCGCGAAACTCCACCTGCTCCTGTGTGAACGAAAGCGGCAAACCGGCGGCGACGCGGAACTGCTCCTGCACCAGGTCGATACCGGTACGCAGTTCCGTTACCGGATGCTCTACCTGAATACGCGCATTCACCTCCAGGAAATAAAAGTTGTGATCCGGCCCCAGTAAAAATTCCGCGGTACCCGCGTTGACATAGTTGATGGCGCGTGCCAGCTTCACCACGGATGAAGTCATGCGTGCGCGCTGTTCCTCGTTGAGCACGGGCGATGGCGACTCCTCGATGAGTTTCTGGTGGCGACGCTGGATGCTGCACTCGCGCTCGCCCAGGTGAACCACGTGGCCGTGTGTATCCGCGATGAATTGCACCTCGATATGGCGAGCTGGAGAGATGGCTTTTTCCAGGTAGACGCGGCTGTCTCCAAAGGCGCTTCTGGCCTCGCTGCGAGCCGTGCGCAGCGAGGAAAGCAGGTCTTTCGGCTCAAGCACAAAGCGGATGCCCTTGCCGCCACCACCACCCGCCGCCTTCAACATCAGTGGGTAGCCGATCTGTTCCGCGAGTTCCACCGCTGCCGCGTCATCCTCTACCTCCGACATGGCCCCTGGGACAATCGGCACACCGGCGGCCTTTGCCGTGCGCCGGGCGGCGGTTTTCTCGCCCATAGCTCGCTGCGCATCCGGCGGTGGGCCGACGAAGATCAGTCCCGCGGCGAGACAGGCTTCAGCAAAGTCAGCGTTCTCCGAGAGGAAGCCGTAGCCAGGATGAATAGCCTGCGCGCCGGAGCGCTTCGCCACATCCAGAATGGTGGGAATATGCAAATAGCTCTTGCTCGCCTGCGACGGACCGATATGATATGCCTCGTCGGCCATACGCACGTGCAAGGCATTGCGGTCGGCATCGCTATAGACGGCGACACTGCTCAGGCCCAGTTCGCGACAGGCGCGAATAATGCGCACGGCGATCTCTCCCCTGTTTGCGATCAGCACTTTCTGGAACGGCCAACGCGCCACATCAAGCGTTTCCATAAGACGGCTCCCCTATTATGATATGATCCCATCAACTATGATACGATTCCATCAATGTAGGTGCCGATTGATCGCGCCCACCGCCGATTGATCGGCACCTACGGGTTTCGTGAAAACGATGTGTTGCCCGAATATAGGGCATACAGGTTTCGTAAAAACAATGTGTTGCCTGAATACAGGCATTTGCAGACAGTATAGCATCTTTGTCGTCTGAAGTACTAGGAGATTCAGGTCAGTCTTATCCCCAAAAGGTTCCATTTCCGGGCAAAGTGGAGTACACTACAGTGGGAATAGCTGATATTCACCTGATGTGACCTGACTATTGACGCTGATCGATACGTTGCCAGCAGCACGGCGTTGCGCACCGTTCTGAAGAAGGGGCTGAACTATGAATTTCAACTTTCTGAGTAATACGCCTATTTTCCGTCGTCTTTTCATCGCGTTTGCTTTCGCGACCCTCATACCCGCGGTGGTTATTGCTTTGCTTGGTACGTTCTACGTGAACTCGCTTGTCTCGCGAGGCCAGGCCGTTACAACTGCCTTTGAAGCCCAGAGCGTGGCTTACGGGGAACAGGTCAACCTGCAGCGTATGGACGCGCTGCTCAAAGTGCGTACCGCGCAGGTCTTCGCAGGCCCCAACCAGGACCCCTCACTGACCGCCACAGGCGAACTGGCCAACAACGAGATCCTTTTCCTGCAAACCGAATTCGATCAGAGTCTGATTGGCTACCAGCAAAACTACCAGCTGGCTACGTCGAGCAATATGGCGCAGGTGCGTGATACGCTACTCGGCGAAAATCCGACCACACCGATCATTCAAGATCAGCAACAGACGCTCAATACCGTCAGCAACGAGTGGAAAGCCTATAAAACCTCGCAGGGAAGCGTCTTGCAGGCACTCGA
This sequence comes from Ktedonobacteraceae bacterium, assembly GCA_035716105.1. Taxonomy (GTDB): domain Bacteria; phylum Chloroflexota; class Ktedonobacteria; order Ktedonobacterales; family Ktedonobacteraceae; genus CADDYT01. Next base: position 3,679 of record DASTKE010000581.1, read on the forward strand.
TCAGAAACAGCCTTATGCTACCGTCTATCCGTTATTATTTAAAGCCGAGCAGCAATTCACCGGCCTGAAGAATAGCTGGCAGCACGTGGTCAACCTGGCGCAGTCAATGGGCAACACCGTGTCAAACGTCGGTGACGCGCAGATCAACCCGGTACGCGCCGCAACGGTTATCGCTATCGTCAGCACCATTCTGCTGGTTGTCGGTATCGGATACGTCATCAACCAGACCATCACGCGCCCCCTACGCCAGCTTGCGACGCTGACACGGCGTATCGCGAAAGGTGAGACCAGCGCTCGTGCCAGCATCGCCGGTCGCGACGAGATTTACCTGGTCGCATCCTCGATGAACAATATGCTGGACAACATCGTCCACCTTATTCAGGACGCGCAAACACAGCGCGATAACCTGCAGGCGCAAGTGGAGAAACTGGTGAGTGAGGTGAGCGGCGTCGGTGAAGGTGATCTGCGCGTGCAGGCCGAGGTCACAGCCGACGCCCTGGGTGTGCTGGCCGACTCCTTCAACTACATGGTTGAAGAGCTGAGCAGCCTGGTGGTACGTGTCAAGATGGTGGCCACCGAAGTGGAAAATACGACCGTCGGCATCCTTGATCGCATGACCCAACTGGTGGAATCAGGTGACATGCAGGTGCGCCAGATCGGACAGGCCGCGATTGAGGTGGATCACATGGCTGAGTCCAGCCGTCACGCGGCTGAACGTGCGCAGGCCCTCTTGAGCGTGGCGCGTACCGCACGCCGCGACGCGCAAGGTGGCCGTGAGTCTGTGCAACAGGCTGTGGAAGGCATGGATCGCATTCACGAGAACGTAAATGCCACCGCGGACAAAGTTGAGGCGCTGGGAGACAGTTCGAAAGAAATCAACAATATCGTCGACGTTATCTCTCAGATCGCTCACCAGACGAACCGGTTAGCGCTCGACGCCGCTATTCAGGCGGCAATGGCCGGTGAAAACGGCAAGGGCTTCGGCGCGGTCGCCGCCGACATCCGCCGCCTGGCCGAACGCGCCAAAGAGCAGGCCAGTTCCATCGCTCGTATCGTCCGCGTTGTCCGCGAAGACATCAGCGCGGCAGCCATCGCTATGCAGGACACCGAACGCGAAACATCGGCTGGAACACGCCTGACGCAGGAAGCCGGTATCGCCCTGGAATCCCTCTTCGCCGCCGTTGAGCAACAGGCACGCGAAATTGAAAGCATTAACCAGACGGCCAACCAGCAATTGCAATCCACCAGCGCGGTTTCGCAAATCATGCAGGCCGTCACCGAAACCACCCGTCAGAGCGGCCTGAGCACTCGCGAGGCATCGCAGAATATGGAACGCCTCTCGCGCCTGGTCGAGCAGTTGCGCGCCTCGACAGAAGCCTTTAAGATGCGCGAGAACCAGGATGCGTACGTTCCCATGACCAGCGTCTCGATGTATTCAGAGCCGGAGCAGGAGGGCCAACTCTCCATGAGCGGCATCTTCCGCACAGTTACGGCTTCAGCCCTCCCACCCGCCTCTAACGGTGGAACATATGCCGCCTTGCCTCCCGCCTCGACGACGGGAGCAGCTCGTCCCGCTGATCCTTTTGCCTTCTATCCCATGTCGCAGGCACAGGCTGGGCAGCCATATCAACCTGATCAGTTCAATTACCCGAATCAACCCGACTATCCAAATCAACCTGACTATCCGAATTACGCGGGTCAGCCCTACCACAATGGTTCACCTGACCCCAGGCAGGCACCTGTCCAGCAAGGGCAGCCAGCACAGGCGTGGAATCAGCCAGCACAGGCCGACCAGCAGTGGGAACCCCAATGGCAGGATCAGCAGTGGTACCCTGAACCATACGAGGAACACCCAACCAACGGCAACGGCAACAGAAACTGGTAGGTTGATCTAACCTGGATCATAAATC
>DASTKE010000582.1:0-10480 GCA_035716105.1 Ktedonobacteraceae bacterium
GTTGTAGATGCGCTCCCGATCAAAGCCCAGTTCTGCCGCGAACTGGTCGATGCGCCGCGCCATGAGAGACTTCGGGTTGGGAACGGAGAGGATATCGGGCCAGAAATTGCGCAAAATCGAACCTGTTTCGTAGACAGGCTCGCCGATTACGCCTTTGGGATCGACGGCCAGCCAGGGTTCGCGCCCGGCAGAGAGGATGTTGTCCTGGTGCAGATCACCGTGCAGCAATACTGGATTGGCCATTGATGCTGTCAGTTCGGCGTAGAGCTTCTCAGCTCTGTCGAACGTCGTGGGTGGGAAGGGGCCGGTTCCTCCATCATACAGTTGGCGCACCTGTGCAAAGCCCTCGCCCCAATCAGCAACCGTAGGGAAGGGATAATGCTTCGGTGGCAGCGGACGCCAGAGCTTGCGTATTACATCTGCTGCTGCCGATATCGCAACCTCGTCATCCTCCACTGCTCGTAGCGAGGTACCTGGCTTCAGCCGCTCCATCAGCATGGCCGCATTCTGCTGATCATAGGCCAGCAGCCTCACCATGCCGTGTCCGCCGAAGTGCCGCAGCGCCTCCGGCTGGGACGGGAACTCGTCGGTCAGACCCGTTTTCAGCATCACCTCAGTCCCGTCAGCGAGAATCGCTGGAGCCACATAGTTGAATGACAGGTTTCCAACCGGAGCGCCAATAGTCACGTTCCAACGTTCCTCGCAGGCGGCAAGGATCGCGGGCAAACGCTCAATCCAGGCGCGACCCTCTTCTCCCGCAATTTCTATCATGAAATTTGCAAAGTCTTCAGGGATGATAAACAATCTATCTCTCCTCCATTATGTGGTTGTATATCGCTATTTTTTCTGACCGCTCGCTACTCAAGGTGGCGAGTATGGGAATATCAGGAGGAGATGGTGGGGCGCGAATCGAGATCGGGGCATAAGCGGCATAACGGGGAAAGCCAGGACGGGGAACTGGCGCAGAACAACAAAAAAAATTCTCATCTGCTAGAACGCGGTTGAGGTATGACCAGCTATATGGTTGCTGTGAAGCGTGTCAGCGTCAATAGTGAGCGAACAAGAGTTGCCTCCTTCTGCTAGATTACTGACATTGTACTCGAATCCTGCCGTTGAATGCAAGGGATAAGATAGTGAGGTCGTATTTTGTCTTTTCTCTGGTGTTGGGCAAGTAAGCTCCGTTGCATTAGACGAGGCGGTCGCGAACCAGAGCAATGATGACCCGCAGGATGAGGACAAGGCTCACGCACAGGCCCAGGTATCCCAGAGCCTGAAATAGACTGATGGGGGCGATGAGAACTGGCCCTCCTGACGCGCTGAGCAAGAGCACCGACATCAGCCCAATGGCCGCTCCCAGAAAGGCCAGGATTGCACGACTGACCAGAGTGGAGATCAGCCGCGCATCGCGGGCATCGGCGAACAGTCGCATATTGACCGAGAGCGAACCGCGTTCAACCGCTTCCGTGATGCGGTCCAGCCGACGCGGCAGGCGGCGCAGGAGCGGGAGCAGAGCCTGAAGTTCATCGGTCACTGCTTTGCCGAGCGAGGAGGGCGTGAGATCCTCACGCAGCCACCGCATGGCCAGGGTGCGCGCTTCGTCTATGATCTGAAAGCCGGGCGAGAGCACACGCAGAGTACCTTCCAGCGTCATCACTGCCCGGAAGACCGCTCCAATCTCCGGGGGAAAGGCGATGCCAAACTGCAGCAGCAGCGCGAACAGGTCGTTGAACATGGCTGTACCGAGTTCCATGCCCGATCCCAGACGCTGGGCCATAAAATGGGCAAGAGCGCGTTCGAGCAGCCCGTCATTTATGTCCGCCGGGGTCTCGGTAGCCAGGTCCAATAGCGCGATGCGCAGTTCTGCCGCATCGCGCCGCTGCATCGCTCCCAGGATGGCGCGCAGAGCAGCTTGCTGGAGCGGATTAATTCGACCGACCGAGCCAAAGTCGAGCAGCCCTAGCTGTCCGTTGTGTAAGACAAATATATTGCCGGGATGCGGGTCGGCATGGAACGTTCCCTCACGCATGACCTGCCCCAACAAAGCGTCCAATAAGTCACGTGCCAGGGTAATGCGTTCCAGGCCAAGTTCCTCCACCAGCGTCCCGGCGTCGCGCACGCTTTTGCCATCGAGCCATTCCGTCACCAACACCCGGCTGGTCGAGAGGCTGGTATACACCTTTGGGATATGCACGGTCTTCGTTGCGCCGATGGCGGCAGAGACTGTGGCGATATTGCGTGCCTCGACCCGGAAATCCAGCTCTTCTCGCAGGGACGTGGCAAAGCCCTGAGCCATGTCCAGCACGCGGAACTCACGCCCCCAGGCGGTATTCGACTCGACCAGCCGTGCCAACCGCAGCATGATATCGAGATCGCCCTCGACCAGCGCCTCAATGCCAGGACGCAGCACCTTGACGGCGACCTCCTCCCCGGACGCCAGCCGCGCTCGATAGACCTGGGCGATGGAGGCCGCGGCCACCGGTTCCCAGGTAAACTCGGCGAAGAGGCTGGCGGGGGCCGCGCCCAACTCGCTCGTAAGCCAGGTCTCCATCTCAGGCTGGGGAACGAACACGGCAGCATCCTGGAGTGTGGCTAGCTCAGTAAGAACCGCTGCTGGCAGCAGATCCGAACGGGTTGAGAGCACCTGTCCCAGTTTGACGAAGACTCCACCGGCCTCTTCCAGAGCGTCACGCAGATTGCGGATCAGCCTGGGAGTCTCCTCGGCTGGCGACCCGGCATCCGATGCGGCCTGTTTTCCTCCAAAGAGTAACGGGACCAGACCGTGCCGTGCCGCCAGCCAGGTGATATGCGTGTAGCGGCGTCGGCGCACCGCCCAGCGGCGCAGGGAGCGCAGTGGGTGTGGCACGGTGGCCAGACGCCCCTGGATGCGCACCAGGGGACCAGGACGTGCCAGCAATTCCAGCAGGACGGAGACGGCCATCGACGCCAGTAACGCGGGTAGCAGGATCGCGAAGACGAAAAAGATCGGATAGGGTACGGGTGTCTGAGGGGCTACCGCCAACGCAAGCAGACTGCCGATCCCCAGCCCTAGCCCGGACGCCACCAGAGCACGCACCCAGGATTGGCGGATGCCAAGTAAACGTCCTCCAAACGACACCAGGAAGGTGATAAGCAGCACAAAGGCTAGCACGCGGAGCAGTACATCGAACACCATACGATCGTCACTTCCTTCCTCAAGAACGTGCTGTTGTCGGGATTACGCCGTCCGCCTGTCACTGCGGACACCTTGCCATGCCCTCTGTACCATCCACACAGCCAGCCCAAAGATGATCAGGGCGTTGACCAGATGCAGTGCCGACAGAATCGGCGCACCGAGCGTGCCAGGAAGCGTGATCAAGAACGTCTGGAGTACGACCAGCACAAAGGCCAGGCCACTTAGCCAGAGGGACCGTTGTCCCAGGTGTCCTATCCATGCCAGGATCAGGAACGCGACCGGAAGCAGGCTCATTCCCATGCCGAAGGCTTCGTGCATGGGCCACCACGAAGGGGAAGCAAAGACTCCGCCTCCTGCCAGAAAGACCTGGAGCAGGATACTCAGGACAAACAGACTACTCAGCACGAGGGAACCGAGCCGCGCAAAACGGCGGACCGGGGTACTCGTGTAAGATGTCGATGTGAGAGAAGATGGAATAGTCTTCATTGGTGATAGACTCCTTTCATATACGCATGAATGTAATTGTTGACGTATGTCGTGCATCACGACGAGTGGTGTTTTCATATTTGCTTCACACTTCTGATACCCTTCCGTTGCGTATGGCTCAGTGCCATCTCAAAAGAGGCAGAACCGGAGAAGAGTACATGGTTGGCAGAGGAACGAATGCTCCAGGCTGCCGATTTCCATAACGGTGAAGTCAACTGAGTACGCTCCACTCACTTAAAAGATAACATATCAAGGTGAGATCACGCTGTGGTCTTGCTGAATGCAACCTGAGTATGAGCAACACCTCCTTCCCATAAAGTCAAATTTGACTTCATTAATAAAAAAAATGAAAACTACATGACAGGCGAGCGTTGCACACGACAGGTGAAACATCTAGACTTTCCATCTCAATTAAATCAATATTGACCTGAGTAGCAAAAAAAAGAGCATTATGCAATGCGCTCCTGCTCACCTGTGGCTAGCTCTGGATGAGACAACCGGGCAATGGTTCGCTCTAGCCAGCTGATCTCGGCATCTAGCAACGTACACGTATGATCATTGACGATCAGGTGCGCCCGATCCTGCTCCCGCATGGTAGCAGCCTGCTCGGCTATCTGCTCACGTTCGCGTATGAGCCGCTCACGCCGCGCTTCCAGGAGGCGCACGGCTTCCTGTGGTGCGAGATGGTCGAGGAAGAAGACAGCCGCATCAATCACGCTGGGTCCTGGTTCATATGCTTGCAATGCTTCACGCAGCAGGTGAGCGAAGCGCTGACGCCCGGTCTCCGTCAGGTAGTACACCTCGCGCTCACGCAAGGCCACATCCTGATGGGCAAGGCCAGGTCCCGGTGCCTCGACGGCTTCACTGCGCGCTTCAAGCAAGCCCCCGGCCACGAGCCGGTCTAACTGGTAGTACATCGTCGGCTTTTTAATGAACGACGAGAAGGTATTGTGATGCAGTTCGATGACCTCGCGGATCTGTTGCCCATACATGGGATGCTCCGCCAGCAGTCCGAGTAGCATCAGTTCTTTGTACATACCCTCACCTGTGTCTCCGCATCCAGGCAACTGGTGATATTGCTATCCTCACCCAGATGCCTATCGGTCATTCTCTCGTTCATATCATGTCAACTTTGACTTAATTATACCCGAAACAAAATAGAATGTCAAGGGGATACTTTCTTCTTCAGCTATCTTGCAGGTGGGCATAATCATTATAGCGCTTCAAATGCCAGCGCATAGCTGGCCCTGCCCAGCCATCAGAATGTCCATGAAACCAGTGGGTGATAGAGGTGTTGCCAAAATCGAAGACAATGGGCAGTGGTTGTAGCATGTTGAGGCCCATGAAATAGGCAAACATCGCTATAATGACTCCTCCGTGACAGACAATCACCATCGTTTGGCCCTCATACTGGCGTGTTAGACGGTCAATGGCTTCACACGTGCGCGTAACAAACTGAGCCAGGCTATCTCCATTAGGTGAGACAGGACGAAATGGCTCATCATACAGTTTGACCAGTCCAAATTGCGACTGGATTTCTGCCTCGGTCAGTCCCTCCGTTTCTCCCAGGCAAAACTCTTGTACTCCGTCATCGATCAACATCGGCAGGCCCAGCGCGGGTGCAATAATCTCCGCCGTTTCCTTAGCACGGTTGAGCGGACTGGAAATCAGTACATCGGCCTGAATTTCCCCGGTGGACATCAACCGATCCCGTAGTCGTTCCGCCTGTGTGACGCCTTTCAGAGAGAGGCCAGAATCAGGAACAATTGAACCATTAATGCCCGGTTTCAGGCCATCAACCTGCCCGTGACGAATGGCGTAAATATGTGTCATCTGATAAATCCTTTATTGTCCTGCTCAGGCACATCGCTGAAGCATTCTTTTTCGAGTTTGCGGATTGCGGCCTGCTGTGCTGGCGTAAGCTCCGTTTCAGGAACGATCAAAAGCTGTATCATAAGAGTGTATTATAACACAGCTATAACCTGGAAACGAAAGGAATCAGAATATTCGTAGGGGCGAGCGGGGAGAGAGTGGGTTGGGAGGGCCTTTATGGTCGCCCGCGTACCTGATCCATCAAGGTTGCTTCGATTTCGGGTCAGCTATGGCGGGCGACCATAAAGGCCCTCCCCGCCCATCCCGACCACCCTCGCCCCTACAGATAGATGACCTGTTCTCCTCTGTGCTGTGGCGGAATCAGGTGATTTTGGCGTATCACTCGTAACAGGCGGGTGCCTTCTTGAGTGTTTGCCATTGGAGTCCGTCGTGGCCGAAGACGACGAGGGAGACGTGCTCGTGCTCGACGAGGGCGAGGAGTTTGCGCGTGCTGGCCCGTAGCTGCTCCTCGTCCTCAATCGGCCAGGCTTTGCGATCAGGGGTGAAGAGGCGCTGCAGGACAACCGCGTCGATTGCGAGCAGAACTTTGCCGGTCTGAGGCAAATCTACCAGGACGGACTGGTGTCCGGGTGTATGCCCACTGGTCTCGATTAGCGAGAGGCCGGGCAGCAGTTCGGTGTCTCCCTCAACCAGTCGATAGTGCAGGGCCGGATGATCCCAGTGCGAGCGGGCGGCGGCAAAACGGGGATGCCCGCCTCGGGCCAGCTCATAGTGTTCGCGCTGCACGATAAGTTCTGCATTAGGAAAAGCATCGTGATAGCCAGCGTGGTCGACATCGAAATGGGTGCAGATGAGCATATCGATGTCGTCAGGGCGCAAACCAAGATCGGCGAGATGCTCAAGCACATCTTTTTCATACTCAGATGGCGGCATTCCTGGCGGCGGTGTGTAGTCAGCAGGGAGGCCACTATCGATGAGTATGTTTTTGCCATCACTTGTCTGCACAAGGTAGCATCCAGCCGATCCTGGCGTCGAACCTGGCCGCGTTGGAATGGTTGAGGTTCCAAGTTGTATAAGGTAGAGTCGTTGTGGGGTGCCGCTGCTCATGGTCATTGCCCAATCCTTTCTTGATGATGAAATCACACTGTTCTGTTAGCACTTGCAGATCAAACGCGGTCAGAGGCGCACTGGCATGGCCCGTGTATCAACTAGAGTATAGAGCAAAACCCAGCAGAAAACACCGTCCAGAGGGACGATGTGTAGCATAACGAAATGTGGTAATGTAACAATGTAAAGAAAGCATCTTTCTTCATTTAGGTGAACAAGAGTAATCAAAGGAGAGCATGTGCATGGGTGCTACGATTGAGGAAGGAACGCTTCTGTGGGAGCCGCCGGATGAACTGAGGCAGCAGGCTACGGTAACACGCTATATGCAGTGGCTTGAGCAGGAGAAGGGGCTGAAATTCAATCATCCAAACGAGCTATGGCGATGGTCGGTAGATAACCTCGAAGACTTTTGGGCCTCGATCTGGGATTTCTTTTCCATCCAGGCGTCGAAACCCTATACTACTGTGCTGGCCGAAAGGAAGATGCCGGGGGCGCACTGGTTCTCCGGGGCTGAACTCAACTATGCTGAGCATGTATTTAGAAATGCCACACCCGATAGACCAGCAGTGCTCTTTCGCTCCGAACGCCATTCATTGATAGAAGTTTCGTGGGATGAACTGCGGCAGAAAGTCGCTTCGGTGGCACAGGCATTGCGGAAGATGGGCGTGCAGCGCGGAGACCGCGTTGTCTCCTACATGCCCAATATTCCCGAAACGCTGATCGCCTTTCTCGCCACCGCTAGCATTGGCGCAACGTGGTCAAGCTGCTCGCCGGACTTCGGCACCAGTAGCGTCATCGACCGCTTCAGGCAGATCGAGCCGAAGGTGCTGTTCGCCGTCGATGGCTACCAGTACAATGGCAAACCAATTGAGCGCCACAACACCGTTGCCGAAATACAGACATACCTGCCCACACTGGAAAAAACCATCCTGGTACCGTATCTTTCCGCCGATGCCAGCACAGAGGGCTTGAAGGATGTCCTCATGTGGCAGGAGGTAGCAGGCAACACCAGCGCCGAATTGACCTTTGAGCAGGTGCCGTTCAACCAGCCCCTGTGGGTACTCTATTCGTCCGGCACGACGGGCTTGCCGAAGGCTATTGTGCAGGGGCAGGGCGGCATCCTGATCGAGCATCTCAAGAGCCTGGGGCTGGGACTGGATATGCAGCCGGGCGATCGCTTCTTCTGGTTTACCAGCACGGGCTGGATGATGTGGAACCTGCTCATTGGTGGCCTGCTGGTTGGCAGTACCATCTTGCTTTATGATGGCAGTCCGGCCTATCCTGATATCGGCACACTCTGGAAGTTTGCCCAGGATGCAAATATGACGTTCTTCGGTACAAGCGCGGCCTTTATCGGCAGTTGCATGAAGGCTGGCATTGAGCCGAATAAGACATATGACCTGAGCGCTTTGAAGGGGCTTGGCTCGACCGGCTCGCCGCTGCCGCCGGAGGGCTTCCAGTGGGTCTATGATAATGTCAAGAACAACATCTGGCTGGCATCCATCAGTGGTGGCACGGATGTTTGTGCGGGCTTTGTGGGTGGTTCCCCGCTGTATCCCGTCTACGCGGGCGAACTGCAATGCCTGAGTTTGGGAGCAAAAGTCGAGTCGTTTGATGAGCAAGGTCATCCGTTGATTGACGAGGTGGGCGAACTGGTCATCACCGAACCAATGCCTTCGATGCCGCTGTTCTTCTGGAATGATACAGAGGGCAAGCGTTACCACGATAGCTACTTTGATATGTATCCCGGCGTCTGGCGGCACGGCGACTGGATCAAGATCACGCCGCGAGGCAGCGCCGTCATCTATGGTCGCTCTGACTCGACCATCAACCGTCAGGGCATTCGCATGGGCAGCAGCGAACTCTACCGCGTCGTTGAAGACCTGCCGGAGGTGCTTGATAGCCTGATTGTGGGTGTGGAGCAGCCGGGAGGCAAGTATTACCTGCCGCTCTTCGTGGTGCTCAGGGAGGGCGTGCAACTGGACGATACGCTCAAGACGAAGATCAAACGCACGGTGCGCGAGCGCATCTCCCCACATCACGTGCCGGACGAGATCATCCAGGTTTCGGATATACCGCGCACCCTGAGTGGCAAAAAGATGGAAGTGCCGGTGAAAAAGCTGTTTCTCGGCCTACCCGTCGAGAAGGCTGTCAGCGTGGATGCCATGGGCAACCCGCAGTCCATCCCGTTCTTCATCGATTTTGCCGCCAAAGCAGGGCTTCGTTCATGAATTTTACGGACGTAGGTGCCGCTTTAGCGCGCACACCGCCGATTTATCGGCAAATCGGGTAGAGGCCGATAATGAATTTTAACTTATTAAGGGGGATACAATGAGTGTGGATCATATCCCACTTATTTTGTTAACGTTCATAATCGGCGGTATGCGCGCTAAAGCGGCACCTACGCGGATCACCATATGCTGAGTGAATTTGTTCATCTGCTAAACTGGCCTCATTCCCTCTCTCTCATAGTTGGTTCACGAGTTGGAAAGGCGAGTCTTTTGTGGTTGCGCCAGAAGCACCATCGCCTCCAACAGGTGATGCAAGGTTGTCCTGGGATCGGCGCTCAGGCCGGAATGTACCGGGGAGGTCTGGATGATTGTGCTGCGCGGCGCAACCAGCCAGTGGAAGCGCTCGGAAAGCGAGAGCGCGCCGATGGGACCGGCCTCTTTCCCACCTTTGCAGATGCTCTCGATGCTGGCAAGTTGGTGCTGCACATCTTCAAGATCACTATCGGGAGCCAGGGCCAGCAGACGGTCGATATCCAGGGAGATGAGTACATCGAGGAAGCGGCGCGTCTGGCAATAGAGAATTACGCCTACGTTGATACACTCTCCCCGCTCAACGTGGGGGACAATGCGAATGATGGCGTAGTCATACGAGCTGAGCGCGGGCATTCAAAGCCTCCTCCACAAAGATGTGTGATGCTGCCAGGCGGTTCAGCAGGTAATCGACATAGGCGTTACGATACGCTTCAGGATCGGAAAAGGGCGTTTCATCTTCAAGCCATGTATCGGGAATTTGAGCGACGATATCGCGAATCAGCGCGGGTGTCAGGCGGTCTTTCAGGAGCGCATCGGCCTCTTTCAACCTGCTGGCGTAGGGTAGTAACACGTGATCTTTGATGGGTTTGAAGGGTGTGCGACTGCGTTCCAGGTAATCATCCCAGGTATGATGGAAGTAGAGCGATGCGCCGTGATCGATGAGCGCGAGGCGCTTATGCCAGAACAACATATTGGTGTTGCGTGCCGTGCGGTCAACATTGGTGACGAAGGCATCGAACCAGACAATGGAGGATGCCAGCAGCGGCTCCATCTCCCGCCCGTCAAGCGCGTTGAACGGTATCGCTCCCGGCAGGTAATCCATCGCCAGATTCAGCCCCACGCTGGCTTTGATCAGAGCCTGGATTTCAAAATCGGGTTCGTTGCGACCAAGCATGGCATCAAGTTCCGCGAAGACGATTTCAGGCACGGGCAGTCCCAGAGCGCAGCCCAGTTCTCCCGCGATCAGTTCAGCAATCAGCGCCTTCGGCCCCTGTCCGGCTCCCCGGAATTTGAGCACATACAATCCCTCGTCATTGGCTTCAACGATGGCAGGCAATGAGCCGCCTTCTCTCAGCGGCGTCACATAGCGCGTGGCAGTAATGGTTCTCAGCATGGCGCTATTGTATCATAAAGAGGAAGCCGGTGGAACCAGTTTCAGATCAACCGCTTTGTCGACCGCGTCCCGTGTGCGTCCGGCCACCACCACTGCGGCACCCTCACGAGCATAAGCCTGGGCGATAGCCAGCCCTAGCCCTCGCGTGCTGCCCGTAATCACCGCGACTTTTCCATCGAGTACTCCCATAGTGTATAATGCCTCCTTAGTTTGCCGATGCCTGGG
>DASTKE010000583.1:0-10296 GCA_035716105.1 Ktedonobacteraceae bacterium
CTCTACACCAGCGACTACTACACCGGCGACCCCGACTTCGCGCCCATCCGCTGGAGCATCAACGACCCGCGCCGCTCCACCTTCTGGGGCCACATAGCCCCACCATCCTGGTTCGAGGAATCATCCCGCGTCCTCGACCTCAACGGTCAACCCATGCCGCTGCAAATCGCCCAGTTGCAGGATCGCCCGCAGACAGTGACGTAATGCTTGATAATATCTAGATCAGTGCTTATCCAGATTCAGAATGTATTTAATGACCTTCTCAATGCCTTCCGCCACATTCGCATAGCCAGCAGATCTGGGATTCCATCCCGCGAGAGCCTTGCCCTGATCTGGCAAGGCTTGCAATTTGCCGAAAGGCGCGATTCGCCACAAACAGTGACTGAGAATTACTGGAATCACATGAGCAGCACCCGCGTGATGTCTTCTCATCGCTGGTTTCAGCTCTTCCTCATTGCAATACTCAGAGTTGAGAAAATTATCGCTGATAAGCAGCAGGATAATATGAGCCTGTTCCAGGTGGTTCGCAATCTCTTCCCTGAAATCCATCCCGGCGCGAATTGCTCCATCATTCCAGACAACTGCCGGGTATGCTCGCCTGAGTGATGCCAGGCTGCTATCCAGCCTTTTACGATATCTCATATCGAGATGGGAATAAGAGGTAAATATCTCAATCTCTTTCGTTGGTAACGGTGGCGGATGCGGTGAAGGCACCGGAGATGGTTCAGGCGATGGAGATAGCATAGGGCCACCCATGTATGGAGGCAGGATATCTCTCAACATGGTGATTTCGACGGTTGCTGCCACACTATCTCCCACTGAGAGTGAAGGCGGCGGAGAGGGCGGCTTCGAGGGTGATATCAGGCCGGGGCCTGCCGGAGAGGGCGGGAACAACGGAGACGGTTGTCCGGCTACATCTGGCGCGGCTGGCTCTACCGGCAAAATCTCCATCAACGTTATCAATGGAATCGTTGGTACAGAGCTATCTTCCGCCAGATCTGCAGGCGGCAAGGACACGGGTTCCAGAGAGGATGCTGGCGCGGACGAGAAAAGAGGGGCCGATATAGTCGACAGTTCGGATACATCCGGCAGTGCGGATGCATCTGGCGCGGCTGGCAAAACCTCCATCAATGTCGGCAAGTTGATTGTCGCTTGCACTTCTTCCACCGCTTCCGGAGAGGGTGGATGTAGCAATAGCGATGGCAATGGCGCGGCAAGAGAAGGCGCGGCTGGCACGTGCGACTCAGGGGCCATCAACACTGTCGCGATTTGCTCTTCTATGTCCTGAGCCTCTTCAATTGCAACCCCATCATCCGGAGCCACTGGCAAAGCAGACGCCAGAGATGGTAGGGGCAGCCTTGCCTCCACATTCACCGGGTCGTCGGGTACCAGCAATGATGCCTCTGGTTCAGCAAACACTGTTGGTGCCGGTGGAACGAGAAGTAGCAGTGGCTCTGCCGGTTCTGTTAACTGAGATAGCTGATACTCAAATGGTGCAGCAGCTTCATCATCTTCCAATGGTATGATCGATGGAAGCAAAGGCAAAGAGGGAAATGCACCGGGCAAGGCTTCCTGTGGAGGCGGGGCAACTGAATCGGAAGGCCAGCCACCCAGCGTTGGAGGCCAATCGAGCGCATCGCGAGACCAATCTCCCGCGTCATTTCCGTTAGCGATAGTGGGAGCCGGGGCAAACACAGTGAGATTGTCAGGGCTGGTAGGAACAGTACGCACAAATGGTTGCTGCGTTGCCTGCGCTGCCTCCTCAAAAGCGGCGGCAAAAGCGGCCATATTGGGGAAACGCTGCTGCAACCCCTTCTCCAGTGCTTTGAAGACCACCCGTTCGACGGCTGACGGTAGGCCAGGGACAAGTGAGCACAAAGACATCGGTGCTCCATGCGTGTGCATGAAAAACATCTCCGCGATGTTATTGCCACCAAAAGGTAATCGCCCGGAGAGCCACTGGTACACTACCACGCCCAGCGCGTACTGATCGCTGGCGGGAAGCGCTTTGCCGGCGAACTGCTCAGGAGCCATATAATAGACCGTTCCCACGACATCCCGCGTCGTCTGCACCGTGTTCTGTACCACTCGTGCGATGCCGAAATCACCAAGCAAAATCTGGTCATGCTCGCCAACCAGCATATTCTCTGGCTTCACATCACAGTGAACCACCCTTTGCGCGTGGGCATACTGCAAAGCCGAAGCGACCTGCTGGACATATGACGCGACCGTAGAGAGCGGCACCTGCGCCCCTCTGGGATGCCTTGTTCGTAACGAACCATAAGGAGCATACTCCATCACCAGATAGGGTACATCTTCTTCAATGCCAAATTCCAGCGTGCTAACAATCGAGGGATGACGTAACCTGGCAATCACACGGGCCTCTTGCAGGAAGCGCTCTCTATCAAAACCGGTATCCAGCACCTTAATCGCGGCTTCCGTTTCGAGGTAAATATGCTTAGCGAGGTAGACGTGGGCAAATCCCCCCGTCCCTATCTCGCGGACCAGGCGATAGTTGCCCAACAGTGTTCCGATAGCGGGTTCCATGTACTCTGCCTCCCATCTATCAATCAGGCGAATCAGACAAATCAGATAATCTCCGGCATCTTCCCAACCCGGTCTTCCATAGTTGTACCAGAGGACAAAATACTATCAGGCGTCAAATTGTACTTTTTGAGAAGCTGGTTATACGTGCCATTCTGCTCCAGTTGAGCAAAGGCCGCTTGAATAGCTTCAGACAACGGCGTATTATCGCTGCGAACAAGCATACCTTCCTGTGTACCGGGAATTGATCCAGCGCTCTGAAACGTCTGCGGATACTTGCCTTCATAGTACTGGGTGGTGGGTGAATCCTGATACGTTGCATCAACCTTCCCGTTTGCCAGGTCGGCGCTCACCGCGTCCACTGTCTGCTCCTCCGTCACTTGGATGGAAGAACTGTGTCCACATTGCGCTGCTTTCAGGTCGCTATCTTCATTTGAGTCCTTCAATACGCCAATCGTGTGTCCGCACAAATCCGTCAGCCCTTTAAACCGCGCAACCTTCGGGTTTGATTTCAGCGTCAGCACGACTTCATGGGGAGCAAGATACGGAATACTTTGAAACGAGACGACATTCGTAAGCGCGTAAGCTGCTATTACCACATCGATTTTGTTGCTGTTCAGCATAGGAGTAAGCTTATTAAAATTCATCTGCATGATATTCGGTTGCAGGTGAAGCAATTGCGCAATCTTCGTGATAAGATCAACATCAAAGCCAACCAGCTTTTTCTTTTGTGGATCATTTGGATCAACAGAGACCTGTTCGGGAAAGATAGGGCTGGTACCTATAGTGAGTTCTCCTGATTTCACCAGTGCGTTACCCGGTAGAGCGGGGAGTGTAAAGGTGGGCGTCTTTCCTACGGTTGGAAGTGCTTTTGTAGGCGTTACACGGGGGATTTTCGTAGGTGTAGAGGTGGGAACAGGAGAAAAGGCCAGAAATGAGGTTGCGGTACCACCTAAACCGAGCAGCAAGAGAGCAATCATAGGCACTATGATTGCAAAGGAAAGCGCAAGGCCCACTCCCTGCTGGCGACGACCATTCATCTGCATCCGGTCTGGCGGTGGCATCGTCTCTGCCTGCGCTCTCTTGCTTGACGTGCGCCAGATGCGAAGGAAAGCCAGCCCTCCCACAACGAGGAAGACCAGCGACACAAATTCAATCACACCCACCAGAAGCGTCTCCGACGATCCCGTTGGGGCAGGAAGCAAAAACTGTGCCAGAGGTACCCGATTCCACATGACGGCTGTAGACAGCATACACGACTCCCTCTTAAGCAAAAACGGCCTTATCAATCAATTGTCGATCATAGTCGCCATTATTCTACCGCTTTTTTCAGGCAATGTACAGTGGTTCAGTTCCATATTTTTTCTCTGTAGCAAAATATTACAATCTTCATCCTCACTCTCTTGACGACTTTATGATTTTTATGCAATACTTAAGCACATCGCTATCCATCTCTACTAGTTTCTTCCTGGAAGCTAAAATGATACACTTGTAATGAAATGCTCAACTCCTCATACGGGAGTTTCTGAAGGGAGAAAGGGTGTGCCGTATGGCTATGATCTCGGAGGACACGTACCGGAAGTATTGGGAACGAAAGTTTCGTGGACTATTGATTTTCCTGCTCGATCAGTCCGGTTCGATGCTGCAAGAAGTGGAAGTTGGAGGGAAAACCTACACCAATGGTGCGATAGCAACAGCCGCGCTGAACGATCTGATCTACAACATTACCAATAACATCCAGGCCGACGACGTGACGGGGCAGCTCAAAGATTACTGCGATATCCTCGTACTCGGCTACGGCGACCAGGTGCTTCCGCTGCTCGATAATGGACGCACCACCCCTATCTCCATTAGCGAGCTGATGGCCAATCCCAAAGGACACACTCAAGTGCAGGTAGGGCGTATGGTACAGGGTAGAGTTATCCAGGTGCAAGAGAACCGTCCGTACTGGGTCGCCCCTGTCATCGGCAGCAAGCGCACAGAGATGGCAATGGCATTGCAATACGCCTACGAAGCCATTCGCAACTGGCTGGCAGTGGACAAGGCCCGTGAGCGCTCTTTTCCTCCGATTGTCGTCAATATCACCGATGGCGACCATAACGGCGTAGGCAATCCCGTCACCGAAGCCAACCATATCCGCGAACAGGTAACGGTCGATGGGCATGTCTTGCTCTTCAATTGCCATCTGACCAGCCACGGTCGACAGCGCATCGTCTTCCCACAGAGGCTCGAGACAATTCAAAAGCAAATCACCGATGCCGATGAACGCGAATGGGCCACGCAACTCTTTACGATGTCCAGCATTATCCCGCGAACGATCATTCGCCGCGCCCGGAATCTGTATCACGTAACGCTGGAAGATGAAGCTCGTGGCTTCATCTACAACGCCAGCCCCGGCGATCTGATGAACTTCTTGCGTTGGGGAACGCAACCGAATGGATAATGTCCTGCCAGGCAAAAGGGAGAGCCACGCAGGCAGTTCATTTGTATTGAGGCAGCAGAGGAAGAAATTTAGGAAATGATACATAATAGCTTCAACAGGCCAGGGCAGGATATTAGTGAGAGCGTAACAATGAAAGCAACCAGACACAGCCTACCCATTACGCCTCACATCCAGCTGAATATCCCGCTCCTCCTCTCACTACTGGTGGCGATTATCAATCTCGCGCTGTTTCGCAACCAGCAAGCGCAGAGCGTGGGCTGGCAATTGAATATTCCATCTGTCGCCCTGGTGCTGGCCTTTCTATTTCTGCTCGGTATGTTATCCTATCAAAGCGTTTCCTCGTGGCACGACCGGCAGGCGATGATTCGTCTCTGCACCACAACTTTGCTGGGTAGCCTTCTTCTGGGGTTGTGCGCCCTTCTACTCACCAACATCACCCAATCCCGGATGCTGAGCATGTTCGGCATCGTGCTGATTGTCTTGCCTCTCGTCGGCCTGCTGCTCATCAGCTTGCTCCACGCGGAAGAGCCGACCGGCGAGAAACATTTAGAGGCTCTGACCCAGGCGCAACAACAGATTGGTGAACTGCAACGAGGGCTGGCTCAGGCTCAGCTAGAGGCGCAATCTCGTGTCACTATCCCCCCTGGCGCTCTACCTCCCACTCTCCCAGCACCTGGTGCGCCGGGGAACGCGAATCCACCGGCGATCAGGGTCATGCCGGACCTTTCCCTGGTTCCTCTCAAGCCAGCACAGGTGTTTCCAGAAGACCCGTTGACATATGTCCCTAACCCACGGCGCGCTCGTTTCTTTACCATTTCGAAGACCAATGATCCTCGTCCTATTATCAACCAGGATATCTGCGTCATCGCGCCGAATGAGAATGTCTTCGCACTCTGCGATGGAGCCAGCGGCAGCGAACTTCCCCGCTCCTGGGGCTTCTACCTGGGGCAACAATGGCTCATGAATGGTAAACGACTCTACAACGGGCAGGAAAACATTGATGCAGAGACGCTGGCTCTCTGGCTGGACCCTCCTCAACAAAACTGGTATTACTGGGTTGCCAATACCTGGCAACCCGGCACCAACGAACGCAACCGGCGAGAGAACAGACCCATGGTTGCTCCTGAACTGTTGAATAGAATCCTGCAAAGGGGAGCTGCCGCCACGTTCCTGGGTCTGCGCATCGAAAACAACCGCTGGTACGCCGCTGCCATCGGGGATAGTTGCCTGTTTCAGCTCTCCGTCGACGAGCAATTCAAGTCGGTGATGCCTCTCACCCAATCAACCAGTTTTGGGCAAACTCCCCCTTTGCTGAGTAGCAGACCCGGCAGCGACCTCAACGCGCTGCTCCCATTTATTCAATGCTACAGCGCTCCGTACCAGAAGGGAGAA
The DNA here is from genome assembly GCA_035716105.1 of Ktedonobacteraceae bacterium. Taxonomy (GTDB): domain Bacteria; phylum Chloroflexota; class Ktedonobacteria; order Ktedonobacterales; family Ktedonobacteraceae; genus CADDYT01. The sequence continues at coordinate 6,380 of DASTKE010000583.1, forward strand.
ACCCTGCTCATGGCAACCGATGCGCTGTCTCAATGGCTGCTTTCCCAGTTTGAGCGCATCCAGCATGGGCATGGACGCGAGCAAGATTTCTGGCAACAATTGATCAATATACCCGATCAGAATGCTTTTGCAGATTTCATAGTAAATCTGCGCCAGCATGAACAGATCGAAGAAGATGATACGAGCCTGGTTATCATCCGGCTTTAAGTCACTGGTAGGGAAAAAAGGGGTTCACAATGGCGATACCGCGCAAAAGTGATGAATGGCCAACTCCATATGAATACGACCAGGCTCTGCTCAGTCATGGGCAAGCTTTCGCTGATCGTGACATTCAAGGCAGCAGACTTCTGAAAACGGCGCACGATAAGCCTGCACGTTTGAATGGCTCTGGTAGCCCACATGTATGTGTCTATCGCCTGGATAACTGGGTTGTGCGCTGCTTCACTGCCGACCCCCCGGATATACTCCCGCCTGAAGATGTGGTGGAGCGCTACGAAGCTATTCTCACCTACCTGCAACGGCCTGAGAATAATCTGCCCTTCCTCGTCAAACACGAATGGGTTGAGCACAGCATCAGTATGCGCGGTACCTATTTTCCTTTTCTCAAGCTCCCATACCTCTCTCAGGCTAAGCCTCTCGGTACATTCTTGAGTGATCTCTACGAACACTCCCAGCAGCAACAACGGCTCCCCATGTTTGCGCAGGCGGCGAGAAAACTCGCACAGGAATGGCTGCATATCGTTCAGGAAATGGAGAAGAGAAGCATAGCGCACGGCGACCTGGATACCAGCAACATCCTGGTGCGCGGAACGTATCCATCACTCTCGCTGGTTTTGATCGACTACGATGGTATGTATGTCCCCACTTTCGCGGGCAAAGGGATGCGCCCCACCGACCAGGGCCACGAGAACTTCCAGCCCGTCCATAAGGGCATTCGCACCTTTGGGCCAGCAATGGACAGGTTCTCCTCGCTGATTATCTACATCTCCTTGCGTGCGCTGGAACTCAAACCCACGCTCTGGGAAACCTGCGATGGCAGAGAAAGCTGCCTCCTGCTCGGCTTCGATGATTTTGAGCACCTGGGCCAGTCAAAACGCTTCAGTCTCCTCTACCAGGAGAGCCTGCATGATCCACAGCTTCGTAGCTGCCTGGATGAACTGAAGACATCACAGCTGAGGCACACGATGCCACCCAGTCTGCACGAGATTCTCAATGTCTATGTTGAGCCACAGGCAGAGAAAGCACCATCTACTGAATCAACCTCCGGCTATATACCGATACCGCCAGCTATCCCGCTGGATTGGGCGCTCAACGAGAAGGCAGCAGCGGGACAGACTTGGGCTGACCCCAGCTCCGGCCACAGCCCACAGCCAGATCCCGACTCTCTTACATCGATACCCATGCCGGCATTTACCGGCAGATCACAGACCACACCTCCACCCTGGCAGCCACCGTCCGTGGGAACCGGACAGACGCAGAGATACGCTCCTTCACAAAGCAGTACGCAATATCCTACTACGCCGACGAGACGGCGCAGCTATGTCTGGCTCTTCTGGCTTGTTGTGGTACTCATTATACTGACAGTAGTAATTGCTCTGATTATCCGTGCGCAGCAACCCGTGCCATCTGGCTTCGTATTCCTTACGATGGTGTTTTCTCCGTTGCTTCGTCCTGCGGAAGATCGAACGGAAGAAGAGCTTGTAGCGGAAAAAGAGTTTATATATACAGGAAAGAGACCCTGACGATGAGTCGTGAGTACGTGCTTGGCCGTTATCGCCTTCTTAAATCTCTTGGTTCGGGAGGCTTCGCCAAAGTATACCTGGGCCAGCATATCGACCTGGATACCCCGGCAGCGATTAAGGTACTACGCACCGATTCACGTCTTTCTCAGGCGGAGAAGGAGCGCTTTCGCCAGGAGGCCCGCACCATCGCGCAGTTAAAGCATCCCCATATTATCCGCATTCTGGATTTTAATGCCGACGGAAAATTTCCCTACCTGGTAATGGAGTACGCTCCCAATGGCTCGCTCTCCGTACGCTATCAGGGCAAGCCCGCGCTAAAAGTGGCCGTTGCCCTCTCCTACATCAAACAGGTGGCTTCGGCCCTCCAGTTCGCGCACGACAGGCAGGTAGTCCACTGTGATGTGAAGCCGGAGAATATGCTACTGGGCGATCAAAAACAGGTGCTTCTCACCGATTTCGGCATCGCCGTTGTATTGCATAGCAATCTGCGCACACAGCAGGCATTGGGAACGATGCACTACATGTCTCCCGAACAGTTCGCAGGCAAGCCTGAGCGCGCCAGCGACCAGTATGCACTGGCAGTGACCGCCTATCGCTGGCTATCAGGTCACTTTCCCTTCACAGGACACAGTGTCGAGGAACTCTATCACCAGCATTGCAGCGTTTCCCCGCTTCCACTGCACCAACTTAATCCGAACCTATCACCCGCCCTCGATGATGTTGTACAAACCGCGCTTGCCAAAGACCCACGCCACCGTTTTTCCACCATTGCAGCGTTCGCCAGCGCGCTGGAAGAGGCGGCAGCGCTCAGACGCACGGCCCCATCTGTTCCGACCCTCGCCGCCTCTCCCTCTGCTTCCGCAATTGCAAAAGTTCATCAACCGCGAGAGGATGAACCCCAGGTATTGCTGCCATCGCTCTTTTCGCTCCTGCCTCCGGCAACACCCCAGGAGGCGATCGGGCTATCCTCTGTCCCACCGACGCACGTGCCGCAGGACGAAACAATAATAGCCGCTGTGGAATCTCATCTTACTCCCATTCTGCCTCAACAGCCAGACCTGGCGGCACGCGGCGTACCGCCTGCGCCGGCCCCTGTCCCAACAAGACAGCCCGCACCTGTAGATGAAGACGCGACGATACTGGCCGCTTCGTCTCAGCATTTCCCTCCGGCCCCCACAACCATACAAGCTTCACAGGGGCCGGTCAGAAGTGCCAACAGCACACATGTGTTTATCTATCGTGGACATAGTGGCTGGGTAACGTCCCTGGCATGGTCGCCTGACGGCACCCGAATTGCCTCCGGCTCCTGGGATACCACTGTCCAGGTCTGGAGCGTTGCTACCGGCAATACGCTCCAGACCTATCGACAGCACACCCAGCCTGTGAAAAGCGTTTCCTGGTCGCCCGCTGGTGGCGGCTACATAGCATCCGGTTCCTGGGACACTACCGCGCAGGTCTGGGAAGCTACGACGGGTGAAAGACTGCTGCCCGATTATTATCGCCACCAAACGCAGGTCGAGGCGGTGGCATGGTCGCCCAATGGCCGCTACATCGCCTCAGCCGGAGTCGATGGCCTTGTCCAGGTCTGGCACGCCTTCAATAAACGTACCATCGTCTCCTATGCCGGTCATAGAGGGCAGATCTCAGCCCTTAGCTGGTCACCTGACGCCAGGTATATCGCCTCAGCCAGTCACGATCATACCGTCCAGATCTGGGAGGCTCAGACCGGTAAGGTACTCTTGGACTATAAGCAACATAATGGGCAAGTGACCGCCGTTGCATGGTCTCCCGATGGTCGTCAGATTGCTTCCGCTGATGAAGAAGGGTTGGTGCATCTCTGGTCAGTTCCCGATGGTCGCTTGCTCCGGCAGTATCAAAGCGGCAACGGTGCTATCAAGGCGCTCTGCTGGTCGCCTGATGGCACCTATCTCGCGGCTGCCGCGCAGTTTGTGAGCATATGGCACACCACAGCCACGTCTCTCACTCCCCCCAATATCCTCTACAAAGACCACCGGGACTGGGTCAACGCCCTGGCCTGGTCCCCTGACGGACGCGTGATCGCCTCAGCCAGCGACGATGAAACAGTACAAATCTGGAATCCCTATGCGTGACGACAGCATAGGGAGAAGTTTCCGGTAGTTCAAAAAGCGGTGGCGATAGAGCGTGCGCTCTATC
>DASTKE010000584.1:0-10754 GCA_035716105.1 Ktedonobacteraceae bacterium
GAGGCGGTTGGACTCAAGGTACATTTCCTCAGCGATGTCTCATTGATCCCCCACAGGGGCATTCTGTACTGCCTGGATACACAGCGCATTGCCGGCATTGTGCAGCCCACCAATTGCGACCCGCTCCTGGCCCCGGCGGGAAAACACCTGCTGATCAGTCACCAGGTGATACAGAGCGACAATATCGAGGAAGAGAAGGCTCTGGCCCTGGCTGACCTGCGTAAGGTCTTCGGTGAAACTTTTGAAAAGCAGTGCCGTGTTCTCACTATAAGTAGCTATCGCGGCGAATGGCCTGTGAATAGGGTCGCCCAGGGAGCGGATGTAGCGGCTGAAACTCCTGTGCGAGGACTGTATATGGTGGGAGATGCGGTAAAACCTTCGGGATATTTAATGGTGGAGGGCGTTGCCCAGAGCGTCAACACGTTGCTTGACGTGTTGGATGCCAGCGGGCCGCGCAACGCCATGAAGCCACCCTCACGTCTCAACGCGCTTCGCTGGTTGTGGGAAGCCCCTGGAAATTCTTAAGGAGACCTTGCGACCTATGTTGACGGAAAATGTTGCTCCGTATTACCTCATCAAAGGCGGTACCCCACTGCATGGCGAAGTCCGGCTCAGTGGTGCCAAAAATGCAGTGACTAAAATGGTGATTGCTTCTCTGCTGACGGATGAACCGTGCGTCTTGCGCAATGTTCCGCTCATCGGCGATTTTTTCTTGACCACCTCTCTCTGCCGCGATATGGGTTCTACGGTAGAGTTGAACGATCACACGCTTTATATTCGTACGCCCGCGATCAATAGCAGCTACGTCTCTACCGAAGTGGGTGGCCTCAATCGCATGGCGGTAATGACCGTCGGCCCGCTGCTGCATCGCTGCGGTGAGGCCAGCATTCCCTTGCCCGGCGGCGACCGCATCGGTCCGCGCCCCATCGATTTTCATATTCAGGGTCTGCGCCAGATGGGAGCGCAGATCGAGGAACTGGAAGGACGCTACCATTGTACCGCGCCGCGTGGTCTGCATGGTACCACCATCCATCTTCCCTTTCCCAGCGTGATGGCGACGGAGAACTTCCTGATTACCGCCTCGCTGGCCGAAGGGGTGACGATTATCGAAAATGCCGCGACGGAGCCGGAAATCGTGGATCTGATCAAGCTCTTACAGAAGATGGGAGCCATTATCGAGATCAAGGTCGACCGGCGCATTGTCGTTGAGGGGATAGACCGCTTGCACGGGGCCTATCACACGCTGATGAGCGACCGCAACGAGGCCGTCTCACTGGCAATCGCCTCCTATCTAACAAAAGGCGATGTCTACCTGCGCGGCGCGCAGCAGGATACGCTGCTGACCTTCCTGAATACGCTCTCAAAGATGAAGCTGCGCTTCCACATCGATGACGAGGGCATTCGCTTTATTGGTGATGTCAAGCCCCCACCGTCTATCGCGCTCGAAACGGATGTTCACCCCGGCTTTATGACCGATTGGCAGCAGCCCTTTATCGTCCTGCTGACCCAGGCTTCCGGCATGTCTGTCGTGCATGAAACCATCTACGAAGACCGCTTCGGCTACATCAGCACGTTGCAGCGCATGGGCGCGCATGTCGAGCTGTTCACTAAATGCCTGGGTGAAGTTCCCTGTCGCTTCCGTGAGAAGCAGTACACGCATAGCTGTGTGGTGCGAGGGCCAACGCCGCTGCAAGGGACACGGCTGGATATTCCCGATATCCGGGCGGGCTGCTCCTATATCCTCGCGGCCCTCTGTGCCGAGGGCGTGTCCCAGGCATACGGCACCGAACATATCGAGCGCGGGTATGAGAAGCTTGATGAGAAACTGTGCAGCCTGGGAGCGCAGATTGAGCACGTGCGCCCATTAGAGCCTGTCGCCGCTGAAGAAGGTTAAAGACCCGCACCTGCTTTTCGAGAGAGACATGCTTTTATCAGCCCGGGCCAGTGATGCTGATTGCTACTCGATCAGTTGCCGCAGTTCCGCGCCCGAAATGCCGTTGCTCATGCCGGTATAGGTGCCTTGCCTGCGCAATTCCTGGGCGATCTGGCGCAGGTAGCCCAGAGTGGCGCGTAATGGGCCGGAGCCAAAGCTGACGCGAGCCACGCCAAGTTGAGCCAGTTCCGGTATGGAAGGGGATTGTGGAGTGGCCAGGATATTAACCGGGCCGCTGGTTTCGCGCACAAGATTGTGGATGGTGTCAGCGTCGCTCACACCGATAAAAAATAGGCAGTCCGCGCCTGCTTCGCGATAGGCGTTGGCGCGGCGCACCGCTTCGGACAGGCGATTGGCAGGGTCAATTGCGGGCAGCAAGTAGACATCGGTACGGGCGTTGATGACCAGGGGGATATCGACGGAGTTGCCAAGCTCACGTATGGCCTTGATGAGTTCTACCTGGTACGCGATATCCAGCAGTGCCTTCTCGCCCTGCTTTGTCGAATCCTCTATATTGATGCCCACCGCTCCAGCATCCAGGACTTCCCTGATGGTGTCCAGCACTTCTGCTATTGCACCGCCAAAGCCTGCCTCTATATCCGCGCTGAGCGGACAGGCAACTGCGTTTGCCATGCGGAATATGGCTTCTATCATCAGGGCGCGGCTGATCTGCTGCCCGTCAGCATAGCCGTAGACGGCGGCGACGCCGGAACTGGTGGTGGCGACGGCGGGAAAACCTGCTTGCTCGAACAGGCGTGCGCTCGTCACGTCCCATGCGTTTGGCAGCACCAGGATATCCGGCCCCTGATGAAGCTGGCGGAACAGGTTGGCCTTTTCGCGTTGTATGGAAACTGGCAGCATATCTCACCTCACTATTCTTCTTGCTCTATGCTCATTGTAACCGCTTCTTGCTCTGCTGACAACGCTTGTAGTCCCAAGGTTCTGCGTCCTCCCTACGGACATCCCCCGGAAGGACGTAGACCCAGTCCCAATTGTATTGAATATTCGCTATGTACGGTGTATACTGCTTTCATAGCCCACACGTCGAGATACATATGGGGCTATGGTTTATTTTTAGGACAAGGGGGTTGCCCGTTTATGACAAATGAAGACCTCAATCTCCTGCGCTCACTGTTCCGAGAGGAAGTTGGTACCAGCGAACAGCGATTGCGTAGGATACTGCGCGAAGAAATGGATGCTGCTATCCATGCCAGCGAGACCCGCACGCTGGAACGCATGAACGCGGGTTTTAAACATGTTGACGGGGGGTTCAACCAGATAGATGAGCGGTTCAACCAGATGGACGAGCGGTTCAACCAGATGGACGAGCGTTTTCATCGTATTGATGTTCGTCTTGCTCAGATGGATGAACTGATTGACCAATTTGGGAACTTGCAGAGAGAAATGCAAGCTGAGATAGCAAAGGTTAAAGTAGACCAACAACATATTATTCTCATTCTGGACGAGGCAACCAGGGTGATTAACGCGATTCAAGCTGACCAGCGTGCGTTGGAAAGAAAAGTAGAAGACAATACAGGTGCGCTCCGGCGCGATATGCAGAGGCTTACAGAGATTGTTCACGAGTTTGCCAAGCAGTTTATTGATATGAATGCCGCCATTGTTGACCGTCTCATTATGCATGAACGAACCTCGATAGACTACACCCACCATCGCCCGAACTCGGCAGCCTGAAAACTTCCCCATAAGAGTTTAGGATGGGCGACCCGATCGGGTCGCCCATCCTGATTTTATCCACTTATCGAACGTTGTGTTGTGGAAATGCTCATGCCGACCAGCTTGCGCGCACCTCTCGCAGTTGTTCGGGCGAGAGGATGCGGAAGAGGATCAGCAGGTTTTCCAGATCATATTCCAGGCCGATAGAATGTAGCTCCTGGCGGATACGCCCCAGGGCGCGAATCTGGGTGGTCGTCAGCAGTCCATAGCTGACCAGGCTGGCTGCCAGCAGTTGATCGGGCGTCAGCAGCTTGAACATGAGCAGGATTTCGCCAAGCTGGTAATTCATATCCACTCCACGAAGCATTCGTTGTATATTTTGCGCGACTTCCAGGCGGTCTTGCTGCACCAGATGCCCTTCGAGCAGGACGCTGCCCAGTGAGCGCGTGGCACGGCCACTCAGGACAGGTGGCTGCGGCGGTGACGACATCGGCGGTAGGCTCTGCATGATATCGAGTAGTGTGTTCTCGCCCGCTTGCTGTACGATCGTCTCTGTGCTTGCCGCGACTACTGGAGGGATCGAAGCTTGCCCTGATCCCTGTCCCTGACTCGACCCCTGGCGCAGCGTCTGTTCCTGTTCCTGGTAGAGAGTCTGGATGCTGGTCTGTATTGAGTAGCTATTGTGACTCTCTTCTCTTTCACCGGTCTGGTCGTCCTGTGTGGGAGTAGAAGTGGACATTGATGTACTATGCTCACTTTGCCTGCCGTTGCCGTTGTTGCTCCGTACCTCCCGTTCGATTTCTGGAACGGCCTGTTCGTGATCATTGGTTAATGAAGGGGAGACTACTACGGGCGTTTCCGAGATGGATGCGAGCACCGAGAGCGGCGTTGCCGGAGGGACTGGCGGGAAGGCGGCGCGTCCAGCGTTTTCTGTTCGTTGGCTCTGGGTGTAGAGTCTATTTTCAGCCACGCCGTTTCGCATGGAACTGCTTGTCGTGTAGGTATACGAATCGCGCTCTGTGGGAATGTCCTGGATCGGCGCGGCACGCAGGGATAAGGAACTCATTGGTGCTTGCGGTGTTGGCGGCGTCGGCGTGGTTGGGAGCGGAACGTAGGATGCGCTGTTGTCCTGTGTAGCCCTTTGCTCCTCTAACATGCGTGATAATTGTGCCAGTCCTGATTCCGCCATGGTTGGTTGTCCCTTCTCACTGAGGTTTGTACTCTGCTCTGATCGCTCGCCTTCGCTCGTGTCGTTTCTATTGCCTTGCCACGTTCCCGAAGCACTGCTGCCCGTGGTAGGTGCCGAGGTGGTGGGGGCGAAGGCATCTCTGCGCTCGCTCACGGGTTGCGGCGCTGGTAGATGTGTTGCTGTGAACGTGTTCTGTGCCTGCCGGTTTTCCACGCTCTGTGTGTCCTGTGCCTCTTTGTTCCAACTGCGCTGATTTGGATAGATTACCGCACGAATTTTTTCTGAAACAGAGGGAGCTGCGACTGGATTGCGCATCTCTCCCGCGTTTGCAGCGGGAGCCGCCTGAGCCGTTTGTGTTGCCTGGGCTGCCTGCGCGATGCTTGCTGACGATATGCGCATCGTTGCCTGCTGTGAAATACCGGAAGGTGTAGCGGTGGCAGGTGCCGGAGCGTGTGCCGGTGGAAGCGGAGCTGTTGGCATGAGGGCTGCCGCTGTCTGTGGTTGATACTGCGGCTGCTGCGCTTTCGTCTCCCCGACGGGAGTAGCGGCAATGCGCGGAAGCGTTCCGCCGCCGTTATTCCCTGTGCTGGATGTAGAGTTGCCAGCCGGGCGCGTGGCCCGTTTGATGGCCTCGACCAGGTTCATGACGCCAAGCATTCCGTCCACCTCGATATCGGGTTTGAGGAGATGCGTGCGTTCGTCGAGATCCTCGTTTGAAATAGATGACCCGTAGCTGCCAATATTTTTGCACTGGTAGGTGAAAACCTGCACGCCGCGCCCCCGGCGCTGAGTGTCCAACGCCACCCAGAATTCACGGCGTCCCGCGGCAGCCTGAGCCAGATTGACCAGTAAGATACGGGCCTGATAACGCGCAATGGCATCGAACACTTCTACTGCTGTACGTGCTGTATGACACTCGTAGCCAGCAAGCTGAAACTCGCTGGTGAGTAATGTTGCCAGTTGTTGATCGCGCTCAAAAAACAGGATATGCGGCCCACCAGTGCTGATGTTCATAAAAAACCCTTTCTTGTGACTGATGGCTAAAGTGAACGTTATGAAGCGCGCCGTGAAATGCATCGCTTTGGATAGCTTCCACAAGGTGTGAAAGCTGCTCCTGGACTCTCAACTCAGGCGTTAGTATAGCATATAAACTGGCAAGTGTGGTAGCTCATGGGACTATTGACATGCTCTGATGTAGCACAGCCTCCCTCCAATGCTTCACAGCCCGAGCAGAGCATCAATGCCTCTCTGTTTCGCAAGCGCATGGCTCTTTGATCATTCACATAGGTTTGTGAGAACGCCGCTTGATATATCCTACAGTGAAACAAATAATGCTCCATTTCTCTCCTATCTATGCTGCCATATTGAGATGGCAAAGATTTGAAAGGAAATTTTGTGAACCATAAGAGTTCTCCCTCGTTGGCTCTCCCGGACAACGAGGGAGCGTCCCCAATATTGACCCATCCTCCGCAAGAGGCATCAAAAGGCACCTACGCCGAGTTGAAACGGTTTCTGAAGAAACAAGGGCTACTGGATAGGCAGCCCGTCTACTACACCTATCGCATCGCACTTCTCTTCGGCTTGCTCGCAGTAGGAGTGCTTTTCCTGCTCTTCGTGCATGTCTTCTGGCTACAACTCTTGAATGCCGTTTACCTGGCATTTGTCTTTACCCAGATTGGTTTGTTGGGCCATGAAGCAGGACATCGACAGATGTTTCACCGTTTATGGAAACATGATCTCGTGAGCTTATTGGGCGGAAACCTACTGATTGGCATGAGTTATGCCTGGTGGGTTGATAAGCATAATCGCCATCACAGTCATCCCAATGAAATGGATATGGACCCCGATATCGAGATTCCCTTCCTCGAATTCACCGGTATGGAAGATGTCAAGCAGATGGGAAAGTTCCGGCAGTTTCTGGTGAAATACCAGGCGCTGTTCTTTTTCCCCGCTTTGATGCTGGTATCGCTTGGACTCCAATATAACAGCGTCGACTTTCTCTTGCACAATAAGGCAAGATATCGCGTGCTCGAATGGACATTGATCGCCGTTCACCTCCTGTTGTACTTTGTGGTGGTGTTCTACAGCTTGCCTTTCTGGCAGGCAATCATTTTTGTGGTCATTCACCAGACGCTCACAGGACTGTACCTGGGCGCGATTTTTGCCCCGAATCATAAAGGCATGCCTGTCCTGGAGAAAAACAGCAACCTGGATTTCTTACACCGCCAGGTAGTGACTTCGCGCAATATCCACGCTCACCCGGTGACAGATTTCTGGTATGGAGGATTGAACTATCAGATCGAGCATCACCTGTTTCCAGCTATGCCACGCAATAAGTTGAAGCAAGCACAACCTATGGTGAAAGCTTTTTGCCAGGAACATGCTATCCCCTATCACGAGACGAACGTCCTGCGCTCTTTTGGGGAGATACTCCAACACCTGCATCGCATCGGCGGTCCACTGCGGCACCCACGCCTTTCTCTCAATAGAGATGCAATATAGACAGGTTAGCCATGAAATGCGCATATTAAGGGGACTATTGACATGCCCTGATGCTACGCGGTAAAACAGAGAGTAGTTGTTCAAGCGCATGTTGGATGATCGTTGCGTCAGGTGCGGCTATCATCCAACATGCTTTCCCTAGAGAACTCTAGCATGTAGATAGGCAGGAGCACAACGTATTTTATGAATCAACCAGCAATTTCTCAGACGCGGCCTGTTGTAGCCTTGATGACCGATTTCGGTTTGGGCGATGGTGATGTTGGCGTGATGAAGGGCGTGATTGCCGGTATCGCGCCAGAAGCAAACATTATTGATATGACACACGAGATCGCGCCGCAGCATGTTGCCTCGGCAGCCTGGATTCTCTCCATAGGCTATAAATATTTCCCGAAAGGTACCGTGTTCGTGTGTGTTATCGACCCCGGTGTTGGCAGTTCGCGAGGAGCGCTTGCCGTCCACGCGGGCGATTGGTTCTTTGTGGGGCCGGATAATGGCCTTTTCAGCTATGTTTATGCCGAGCAGCCCGTTCACGGCGCGGTTCGGCTGGAAAATCCGGCCTATCAACTGCCACAGGTCAGTTCGACCTTTCATGGTCGCGATATCTTTGCTCCTGCTGGTGCATACCTGGCTCGTGGGGTGGCCCTTGACGAACTGGGGCCGGAGGTGGATGCCTCAACGCTGCAATGGATCGATGTCACGCCGCCTGAACGAAAGAAAAATTACATTGACGCCGGCATCTTGCACATCGATCACTTTGGGAATATCCTGACCACTATTCCACTCTCGCTGGTACCCGATTTGTTCGATCTGGCGAGTGTCAGCGTGGAGTTTCCTGGCAAGCGTACTGCCGTGACGCAGCGGCGGCGCTTTTTTGCTGAAGATGCTGATGACGGCGTTCCTTTTATATACGGCGATAGCTCCGGCTACGTGGGTATCGCCGTGCGCAACGGCAGCGCCGCCCGCACGCTGGGTTTGAGTGCGGGAGCAACTATGACGTTCGTCATAGCAGAGAAATAGGCCATCTGAGACTGGTCAATCGCGCAAGCAGTTCAGTTCTGTGCTCTCCCATGCTTGAACTGATGATTACCAGTTCTCAGCGGCTCAGCAAGAATAATCCAGTAGAGTCAAGAGAGCAAGAAGTGCGAGGAACGGTCATCGAATACGCTGTGGAAAAAATATAGCTCTACCGGAATACATTGTATCTGCTTCTCCATGCTTCACGTGTAATCTATATAAACAAGAGTATCTCCAGAGGTATGCCCTTGACAGGGGCTTATCTGTACGGTATGCTACAATTACCCGGCAATGTATTAAGCATGGTGGAGTAAACGAGGATGTGGAGAGTGAAGATGGCGGGTTGGTTCTATGATTGGAAATCTACGTGGTGTGGTCAGGAGGAATAGGTGAGCGTGTAGATGACTCGTAGGGAGCGTGAGGGTAGTTCGTTTCTGTTGACGTTGTTGGAACCTGTCTCTCAAGACAGGCGAGGGCTAGGGCATACGGATACACACACAGAGAAGCATTGCAGGAGCATCTATATGATGCATCTGACAATTTTATACTGGGATATCCTCTGTAACGTAGGAAAGGGCTGGTTCTCTACTCGGGATGCGAGCGAGAAACCGGCCTTTTTGGCCTTATGCAGTCTTGTGTTAGAGCGATGCTGCTCCAGCAATGATGTGGAACCGTACAGAATTCAGAAGGCGAGCCGACTATCCGAGCGTGTAGTGCGTTTTCCCAACTGTCAGATGGTTTCGCGAGAAATTGTCCGAGCAGCATAGAACAGAGAGGATAACCTATGGACCTGGTGAAGCGGTTAGAGGAATATCGAGACCGTGAACGAGAACTCCTATGGGAAGGGACGTTTGCGCAATACTTCGAGATTGTGACCAAAAAGCCGGCTGCAACCCGGCTCTCGCATGAGCGCGTGTATCATATGATTATGGATGCGGGGGTTGAAACAACCCGCACTGGCGACCCGCATTACAACTTCTTCAGCCAGGAAATCTTCGGCATCGAGAAGCCGCTTCAGCAGATCGTCGATTACTTCCATTCCGCGGCCCAGCGCCTGGAGGTGCGTAAGCGTATCCTGCTGTTGATGGGTCCGGTCGGCGGCGGCAAATCAACCATCGTCTACCTGCTCAAACGCGGTATGGAGGCATATAGTCGCACTGAAGAGGGCGCGGTGTACGCCATTCGAGATTGCCCCATGCATGAAGAGCCGCTCCATCTCATTCCTCACGACCTGCGGGAAGATGTCGAAAAGGAGTTTGGCGTCTACATCGAAGGCGACCTGTGTCCCCATTGCCGCTACATGATCGACAACCAGTACCGGGGCCGCATCGAGGAGGTGCCGGTCAAGCGCATGACATTTAGTGAGAAATATCGAGTGGGAATTGGAACATTCACACCGTCAGATCCTAAAAGCCAGGATATAAGTGAACTCGTAGGAGGCATTGACCTTTCCACAATTGGTGAAGTTGGTGTTGAGAGCGACCCACGCGCCTACCGGTTCGATGGCGAACTGAACATCTCCAATCGTGGCATTATGGAATTCGTCGAAATGCTGAAGACAGATGAGAAGTTCCTGTACGTCCTGCTTACACTGAGCCAGGAGCAGAACATCAAGACCGGACGTTTCAGCATGATCTATGCCGACGAGGTGGTTGTCAGCCATACCAACGAGCATGAATACCAGTCCTTCGTGGGCAACAAGAAATCGGAGGCGTTGCAGGACCGCATTATCCTGGTGAAGGTACCGTACAACCTGCGCGCTTCGGATGAGGTCAAAATTTACGAGAAGCTGCTTAAGCAGAGCGCGTTGAAGGATGTGCATATCGCCCCCTACACGCTGCGCATCGCCAGCGTCTTCGCCGTATTGACCCGCCTGGAGCAGTCCAAGAAGGCGGGCATGAGTCCGATGAAGAAGCTCAAGCTGTACGATGGCGAGGACATCGAGGATTTCAAGCAGAAGGACATCAAGGAGTTGCAGGAGGAGGCGCAGCGCGAGGGCATGGATGGCATCTCCCCGCGCTATGTCATCAACCGCCTCTCCAACGCGCTCGTTAAGCAGAACGTCACCTGCATCAATCCGATTGATGCCCTGCGCGCCCTGCGCGATGGCCTCGACCAGCACACCAGCATCAGCCGCGAGGAGCGCGAGCGCTACCTGAACTTCATCAGCGAGGCGCGTAAAGAATACGACGAAATGGCGAAGAAAGAGGTGCAGCGCGCCTTCGTCTACTCCTACGAGGAGTCGGCGCGCACCCTGCTCAATAACTACCTGGATAACGTCGAGGCGTACTGCAACAAGACCAAACTGCGCGACCCCATCACCGACGAAGAGGTGGAACCCGACGAGCAGTTGATGCGCTCCATCGAGGAGCAGATCGGCGTGACCGAGAACTCCAAGCGCTCGTTCCGCGAGGAGATTTTGATCCGCATCTCGTCGCTGGC
>DASTKE010000585.1:0-2917 GCA_035716105.1 Ktedonobacteraceae bacterium
CCTCTCTCGCTTCCAAGCTCTATGCGGACAGCTATGACGCCTTCATTCTTGGTATCATCGCCGGCTTCGCAGTCAAGCGCATCACCCGGCCAGTACTGAATGCCAACATGATGTTCTTTTGCCGTCGCTGGATTGCGAAGGGACGCAAGCCCCACTGGTGGATGCCGCCTGGTATGCGCTCTACGATCCGGACACTCGATATGCGTGAGGATTCCATCGAACACAACAAGGAGAAGCTCGCTCTCAAGGGTCGCTGGTTTAGTCCGTTTGTCATTGGCATGGCGATAGTGATTCTCCTCTTTGCCGTCTACGGGTACTATATCATCGTCTACATTGCATAGAACAGCCAGGAAAAATAGCCTTTGACGCTTTGGACTATGAAGTAGCGGGTAAACATTTCTCAGAAATGATCGACCTGGAGCAGGATTTGGAGGAAGCACATGGAAAGCACCACTAAAAACAGAAAGACGCGCGAGCAGGTTGCACGGATGGTCGAGAGAGCCTTTGGTGGAACCACCCTTGCAGCCGGTCGCGATGCGGTGAGTGAGTTAAAGGAAGGGTGGTTTAACGCGGCCTATCACATCCGGCTGTCCGACGGGAGGGAGGTCATCTTAAAGATCGCGCCGCTCAAGGATGCGGAAGTGCTGGCGTATGAGAAGCATATCATGGAGACCGAGGTTGCCTCGATGCGACTGGTACGTGAGAACCCGGCCATCCCCGTGCCGGAGATTTATGCTTTTGATACGACCGGGGATGTCTGCGACTCCGAGTATTTCTTCATGGAGAAGTTGACCGGAGACAACTACGAGCAGGTGAAAGAATCGTTATCCCCAGCGATGCAGGCGCAGATCGACCGGCAGATTGGCGCGATCATCCGCGAGATCAACGGTTTTACAGGCACGTATTTCGGCTACGATGGAAACAGCGACCTGCGTGCTGATACCTGGAAAGAGGCGTTCCTCAAGATCATCGATTCGGTGCTGGAAGATGGCGAAAGGCATCAGGCGGACTTTGGTTTTCCCATTGACGACATCCGTGGAGTCGTCCTCAAACACGCACCCTGCCTGGAGACTGTTACCACGCCGCAGTTGGTCCACTGGGATGCCTGGAACCCGAATTTCTTTGTCAAGGACGGCAAGGTCACTGGCATCCTCGATTTTGAGCGGGCGCTCTGGGCTGACCCTTTGATGGAAGCACAATTCCGGGCAGTAGCCTTTGGGGGCGTCTCCGAGAGCATGCAAGGATATGGCAAGACCACCTTCACGCACGAAGAGGAGGAACGTTGCCATCTGTACACCCTGCATCTCGCCCTGGTAATGAAAACGGAATGCTATTACAGAAATTATGATTCTGACGTTGTCAGCAACCTGTCAAAGCAGTTGATGGTGCCAACCCTAAACTGGCTGAAGGAGCACTAACCTCTCATGAATGGTTCCTCAAGGGTTGAACGCCTGGGTACGGAGAAGATCGGGAAGCTCCTGCTAGAAATGTCTTCCCAGACCACGCTTTCGCTGCTGGTCTATGCCATCTACAGTGTTACGGACACCTACTTCCTTTCGGTTGGCATCAACTCGTTGGCCGCCGCAGGGGCATCGATCATCTCTCCGGTCTTGATAGCTCTTGGAGGCGTTGCCACCACAGTGGGTGCCGGGGGCGCATCGGTGGTTTCGAGAGCACTCGGTGAAGCGAACACAGAGAAGGCTTCCAGGACGGTCGCCAATACTTTCCTGGTCTTCTGGAGCGTAGCGATTGCGATCACGGTGTTCGGCGCGCTTTTCATCCAACCGATCGTCCACCTGCTCGGGGCGACGAACGATATTGCGCCCTATGCCATCGCGTATGGCCGGATTATCTTCCTCGGCGCGATCACCAGCACCGGATACTCCACGATTGTCAGGGCCGACGGCAATGTCCGCTACTCGACGGCGATGTGGATCATCCCTGTGAGTGCCAATATTGTCCTGTGTTGGCTGTTTGTCATTGTCCTGCACCTGGGCGCTTCCGGGGCGGCCCTGGCGACCATCCTGGGGCAAGCGATCTCGGCTGGCATGAGCATCCATTTCTTCTTTTTCAGAAAGAACCGATCCTACCAGATCAAGGCGTCGTCTTTCAAACCAGACTGGTCAATTATGGTCGAGGTCATCCTCATCGGATTCCCTTCGTTCTTTAAAAGTCTCAGCGCCAGCATGGTCGTTATCATCACGAACAACCTGCTGAAGCTGATTGGCGGAGATAGCGCGCTGGGCGTGTTTGCCATTGTCAACCGGCTCTATTCCGGGCTGAATACGCCGCAAACGGGCATCATGCAGGGGATGCAGCCAATTTTGGGGTATAACTTCGGTCAGAAGCGGTTTGGCCGGGTCCGCAAAACCATCACCTATTCGCTCGGTGCGGCGGTCGCCTACGGGCTGATGGTCTGTAGCCTGTGCCTGTTGATTCCGGCTACCCTGATCGCGCTGCTTTCCAGGGAACCTGTGATTATCGCTGAAGGGCAGGTGGCTTTACGCCTCCTGTCACTGGCCTGTCCGCTCAGCGGTATTTCGGTGATGGTCGCGGCGTCTTTTCAAGCGGTCGGCAGGGCAAAGGAAGCATTCCTGATCACCCTGGGAGGCATCATCCTCGTCAAACTGCCGGTGCTCTTGTTGGCATCCAGCCTGTTCTCCTTGACGGGGATTTGGGCTGCAGAGGCAGTCTCGGAATGCATTCTCAGCATCATTTCCCTCCTGATGTTGAGGAGATACCAGAAGAAATTGGCTACCATGGAGCGTCTGGCTTACAGCCTGTAATCTGGAATGCAAGAATATCACCAGGGACTTCTTATCTCAGCAGGTATGTAGTATTGTACTCGCTTTCCAGAAGCGAGAAGACCTTCACGCTATAGAAGTGATTGTTGAGGAAGAGGCATTCGCGTAAGGTT
>DASTKE010000586.1:0-2416 GCA_035716105.1 Ktedonobacteraceae bacterium
TCGATGTGGTACAATACCTGATAACCGACAGGTATGTAGGGTGGAGAATCTATCTCTTTTTGTTTGACCCACTTTTTAAGAGAGCCTCAACGAGGAGGAGCTAGCGGATATGCTTGAGCAGAAATTACCAGGAAATGCAGCGCAACCCCCTGAATATGAGCAGGGGACGTTGTTTGATAAGACGGAGTTGGAACGCTTGCGGACGCGGCGCGAGCAGTGGGAGGAGACAACGGTTCAGCAGTCGCTGGAACGGATGCCGGAGCGCGACAACCTGATGACCACCTCCGGCGTGCCAATCAATCGTCTCTATACGCCGCAGGATAACGCGAATCTGGATTATGAGCGCGACCTTGCCTTGCCCGGCGAATACCCCTATACTCGCGGCGTGCAGCCTACTATGTATCGCGCCAGGCCCTGGACGATGCGTATGTTCGCGGGCTTTGGCACGGCGGAGGATACGAACCGGCGCTTCACCTATCTGCTTTCGCAGGGACAGACGGGCCTCTCGACCGCCTTTGACATGCCCACGCTGTATGGTTACGATACCGACCATCCGATGGCTGCCGGCGAGTTTGGCAAGTGCGGCGTGGCCATCTCTTCGCTGGCCGATATGGAAGTCCTTTTCGCGGGTCTGCCGCTCGATAAGATCACCACGTCGATGACCATCAATAGCCCGGCTTCCGTGATCTGGGCCATGTATATCGCCAACGCGGAGAAGCAGGGCTTCCCACGGGCAAAGCTGGGTGGCACGCTGCAAAACGATATTCTGAAGGAATATATCGCGCAGAAAGAATTTCTCTTCCCGCCAGAGCCATCGATGCGGCTGGTCACGGATACCATCGAGTTCGGGACACGCCAGATGCCGAAGTGGAACACCATCTCGATTTCTGGCTACCACATTCGCGAGGCCGGGGCGACCGCCGTGCAGGAACTGGCCTTCACGCTGGCCGATGGACTGGCCTACGTCGACGCGGCATTACAACGCGGCCTGAAGATCGACGAGTTTGCGCCGCGCCTCTCGTTTTTCTTCGATGTGCATAACGACTTCTTCGAGGAGATCGCCAAGTTCCGCGCTGGCAGGCGCATCTGGGCGCGTATCATGCGCGAACGTTACGGCGCGAAAGACCCGCGCTCCTGGCTGCTGCGCACACACGCGCAGACGGCTGGCGTCTCGCTGACGGCTCAGCAGCCCGACAACAACGTTGTGCGTACCGCCATTCAGGCGCTGGCTGCCGTGCTTGGTGGCACCAACTCGCTGCACACCAACTCGCTTGACGAGGCGCTGGCCCTGCCGACAGAGAAGGCTGCACTGATCGCCCTGCGCACGCAGCAGGTCATCGCCAGCGAAAGCGGCGTCGTCAATACCGTCGATCCGCTGGGTGGCTCCTACTTCGTCGAGGCGCTGACCGACCAGACGGAGCAGGCTGTACTGGACTACCTGAAGCAGATTGATGCTCTGGGCGGTGTGCTGGCCTGCATCCAGAATGGCTTCTTCCAGCGTGAGATTGCCGAGTCGGCCTATCGCTACCAGCAGGAGATCGACCAGCACCGCCGCACCATCGTCGGCGTCAATGACTACGTGACGGACGGAGATATCAAGGTGCCAACGCTCTACATCGACCGTGTTGGTGAGCAGGCACAGATCGAGCGGCTCAAGCGCGTGCGCCGCGAACGCGACCAGCGTGCTGTACAAAAAGCGCTGGACGACCTGCGCCTCGTGGCCGAGGGAACCGAAAATACCATGCCTGCCATCATCGAGGCGGTCAAAACCTACGCCACGCTCGGCGAGATCATGGACGTGTTCCGCTCCGTCTTCGGCGACTACATGGAGCCAGCCGTTTTCTAATACTACAGGGTCGCGATCATACAGGTTGATGAGCAACCCGTAGGTGCCGATTTATCGGCCCACCTGACAGGCCGATCAATCGGCGGTGTGCTCGATAAATCGGCACCTACGGGTTGTCATAATGAGCACAGTAGAGGAAGTTATGCCAGAGGGTATGGGGAACAGCAGGTACGGGGTAGTGAGGAAGCAGCGGTTGAGCGAGGCCGAGTTTGCGGAGGTGGCGGAGCTTGCGCGCATCTGCGATGCCTATGAGGATCTGCACGGACATCTGAGCGTGGAGCAGTCGCGCACGCGGAGCGGCGACGAGACGAACGATTTTCTCTATTACGAGGACGAGCGGCTGGTTGGCGTGCTGTCATTGTCGGAGCATGGTCGCCAGGAGCGCGAACTGACGGGCATGGTTCACCCGGACTACCGGCGCAGGGGTATCAGCACCGCTCTGTTGGATGCCGTGCGCGAAGAGGGCAAACGGCGCGGCGTCGAGCGACTGGTGATCGTCTGCGAGCGCTTCTCCCACTCCGGCAGGGCGTTTATCGACGCGGTCGGCGCGGAATACGACTCCTCAGAGCA
>DASTKE010000587.1:0-2719 GCA_035716105.1 Ktedonobacteraceae bacterium
TTGCCAACTGAGCGACTCACACTCCAGGACTGCCAGCAGCGTTTTCCGCAATTTGCCCCCTGCACCTATGATCTGGCTACCTACAACGCGGAAGCGGGCATACTGCACGCCTCTAGTTGCCTGCAAGCCCTCAAAAAGCTAGTGCTTGAGCTTGGCGGCAAGATTTACGAGGGCAAGCGCGTTACCCATATCATCAATGACAGTCTCTCACGGCCTATTCGACTTATCACCCATACTGGAAACGAGATTTCCATTGATCGCCTCGTGCTGACTACCGGCCCCTGGGTCCACAAACTGCTGGGAGAGTTGCGCTTGCCCGTGCAACTGACGCGGCAGTATCTGCTCTATTTCGCGGGCCTCTCGCCATCACTCTTTGGAATAGGTGCCTTTCCGGCGTTTATCAGCAACGAACTCTACGGCTTTCCCTTACAGCGCATGAGCAATGGGCAGGGACAGGGTTCCTACTGGTTCAAAGCCGCCTCGCACGATTTTGGTACGCTGGTCGACCCTGATGAAATCCTCCCGCAGGAGGAGCGCGTGATTGCCAGGATCGCGTACAAGCTACGTGAGCTGCTGCCCGCGCTCCAACACGCGGAACTGGCACACGTCGACTCCTGTATGTACGATGTCACCCCCGACGAAGATTTCATCCTTGATCGCATGCCCCATGACCCGCGAGTGGTTTTTGCCACCGGCCTATCGGGGCATGGCTTCAAGTTTGGCCTCTTGCTGGGAGAGTTGCTCAGCAGTATGATCTGCGGAATGTCGCCCGCCGTCTCGTTGGAGCGCTTCCGGCTGGCGCGTTTTGGCACGCGCCAGCGCCAACCGCTCCCGGCTGGCATCAGTTCCGTCGCTTAACCATCAAGAAATTCGACGCCATTGTTAGACTGTCGATGGGGAGGCACACGGTAGTCGCGGTCCAGCCCCAGGTCGGTATCGGCAGTCACGTTGGGGTCTACCTCGACATCCGGGGCTACGGCTGTATTGCGATTCTGCATCTCCCGGCGCTTCATGTCGGCATAGTCCTCCGTTGGAGCAACATTGCTATTGAGTGTGAGTTCCGAGGGATGCACCCGCTTTCCGCTCAACAGGTAATGCGGTGAATGAGGATCAAGCGCCCCCTGGGGGTAGCTGTTGACCCACTGCGCGAAGTCGTTCAGGTCTTTTTCCAGTGTCGTCTGGAATTGCTCATCACCCTGCACACCGGAAGGTGTCTCAAAGTTGAGCTGCATGGTAATGCGTGTTTGATCCTGCCCATCCTGCTGAAAGGTTATCGTACCCGTGTTTTTGAAACCGGAGGTCGAACTCCATCCAACCGACTGGTCCTCCTTCCAGTCGCGATTCACCGCGTCCCACTCGTCGCGGCCCAGCAGATCGGCCACCCAGTGACTGCGGTCAGAATCGTGATAGGTCACGTTTTTCACAAAGCTCAAAAACCTGGGATAGTTATCGAAATGGGTAAAAAATTTATATGCCTGATGGACGGGCGCATGAACGGTTGCGGTTGCTGAATGTTCTCCCATATTTTCCCTTCTTTCTCACAATGTATTTTCACCTGTAACACCTATTACACGCTCAAGTACACAATAAAGTTGATCTCGCTTGCTACAAAAGCTTTCCGTGAAGGCCAGCAGGAGCGCACTCACGACCTTGCCCATACTTCTGTCCGTCCGGCATACTATGCATGAACTTTTTCGCCACAATGTGCTACTCATACGTCAGAAAGCACAATACCAAAAACATTCCTTGCCAATGACTATGGAAATTGACTTAAATGAAAGGAAGAACACAACATCGTATGACAGACAGATATGATGCAACGCTGACCGTGCCGCGCATTCCTCCGGCTTCGTCCCGTTCAGATGAAATCGTCCTGCGCACACGCGACCTGAGCAGGCAATATGGACAACGGCTGGCCGTCAACAATCTGAACCTGGAAGTTCATCGCGGCGACATCTTCGGTTTTCTAGGGCCAAACGGCGCTGGCAAAACCACCACGATTCGTATGGCGCTGGGATTGATTACGCCAACAAGGGGCAGCATCGAGATTCTCGGAAAAGATGTCGCCACACACCGTGCGCGGATTCTGCCCCGCGTGGGTGCGCTGGTCGAAACACCAGCGCTCTACCTCTACACGTCCGGGCGCGACAACCTGCGTGCCGTTGCCTCTGTCCTGGGTGGCGTGCCAGCAGAGCGCATCGAAGCCGTGCTGGAACTGGTGGGGCTGCGCGCCCGGCAGAAAGACCGCGTGCGTACCTACTCGCTGGGCATGAAGCAGCGCCTGGGCGTAGCCATCGCCCTCCTGCAAGACCCCGATTTGCTCATCCTCGACGAACCCGCCAATGGCCTGGACCCCGCTGGCATCGTCGAGATGCGCGACCTGATGCATCGGCTGGCCGCGGAGGGAAAAACTGTGTTCATCTCCAGCCACCTGTTGAGCGAGGTGCAACAAATCTGCACCCGCGTCGCCATCATCAACCTGGGCAAGCTGGTCACGGAAGCCTCAGTCGAGGAGTTGACCGGCGGGCATGGCGAGTTCACGGTCGTCGTTGAGCGAGCACAGGAGGCACTCAGGCTTGTACAGGCACAGCCCTGGGGCCAGAACGCGCACCTGGACGCCAAAGGAGCGCTTATCACGCAGGCACCCGGTGGGCGAGGACGCGATCTCAACCTCTTCCTTACACACGCGGGCTTCGTTCCCGACACCATCGCCCAATCG
>DASTKE010000588.1:0-3262 GCA_035716105.1 Ktedonobacteraceae bacterium
GGCCGATCTCTGTAAGCCGCGGGCGAGCACAAGGCATCGCCCCTACAGACTAGTGTAGCAAGATGCGTATAAAGTCACTGTTAAGTTTTGGCAAAAAGGTGGGGAAACTGTAAGAAATTTGTAAGGAATAAGCAAAGAAACGCTCAATGCAGGTTGACAGCATCCCGGCCACCCGCGAGGGGTGGCCCTCCTATATTCGCCCCACACGACTCTACGAGACGCTCTGCATATAGTAGGGCCATCCCGGCCACCCGCCAGGGGTGGCCCTACTATAGACAACCATTTCCCCTCCATGTCGTTGTTCGCTCGTGTATAGTAGGGCCACCTCTCGCGGGTGGCCTGCTCGGACTTCAGTTCAGTTCACGCCTCTGGGGCCACCTCTCGCGGGTGGCCGGGATGGGGTGGCCTTCCCATTCACGCCTATGAGGTGCTCAGTGGAAGTTGCACGGTAAATGTGCTGCCTTTGCCAGGTGTGCTTTCCGCCTGTACCCGGCCACCGTGCTGGTGGACGAGCGCGGAAACGATGGAAAGACCCAGGCCCGCTCCTCCGCTATGACGCGAGCGCGAGGAGTCGACGCGGTAGAAACGCTCGAAGATGTGCGGGAGGTTTTCTGGCGCGATGCCGGGGCCGGTATCTGTCACGCTGACAACGGCCAGCATGTCTTGCTGCTCAATCGAGATCGTTACGCTGCCGCCGGAGGTATTGTAGGCGATGGCGTTTTCGAGCAGATTGCTGAAAACACGCGCCAGCAATCCCGCGTCGCCCGGCACAACGACCTCTTCTCCGTTAGAAAGTTGCACACTCACCCGTCGCGCCTCGGCCAGGTGGTGCAGATCGTCAACAACCTCTTCAAGCAGTGGCCCCAGCGTCACCTCATCGGATAGCAGTGGCTGCTGGCTGGTCGTCAGTACGAGCAGGTCGGCCATCAGCCGTTCGAGACGTGTTAAGGCGCGTTCCTGGGTGGCGATCATCGCCCGGTAGTCATCAGGCGCGGCCTCTTCATCTGAGACGACCACCTCAAGATTGGTGCGCAGGGAGGCCAGCGGCGTGCGCAGTTCGTGGGCCACATCGGCCACAAAGCGTCCTTGCATTTCAAAGGTCTGCTGGAGCCGTTCCAGCATCGCATCGAAGGTATCGGCCAGTTCCTTGACCTCGTCTCTAGGACCGGGCAGCGCCAGCCGTGTATCAAGCGTGTTCGCGCTGATAGAGCGCGCCGCCTCGCTCACTTTACGCACCGGACGTAAGACGATGCCCGATAGCAAGTACGCGCCCGCGCCGCCCAGCACAGCGACCATGCCGAGGCCAGCCAGCGAGATGCTGCGCAATTCCAGCAGCAGCGACACTTCCGGCGGATTAAGCGAGCGGTCAGCAAAACGCTGCGTGAACGGCGATAGAGAACGCGACGGTACCGTTCCCCCGCCCTCCGGGCGTGTTGTGCCGGTAGATATAGATGCGTTCTGCCTGACGATTCTGGGAAACGTGCTGAAGGCCACCATGTTAATGAAGAACAGCAGACCGAAGCTGAGCAGCAAGATCAATCCGGCTATCCAGAGAGACAGGCGCAGGCGCAGTGGGAGCCGCCGCTTTTTCCTCTGCCACCATTTCCGGTTGCGAGCTGTTTGAGGAGTGCTCATGTGGGTTCCTCCACGGAGGGCGATATACCCGGTGTCTCCGGGGTGTCGAGCGTACAGAGCCGGTAGCCATGACCAATCAGCGTTTCAATGTAGTGCGGGGTCTCCGCGACATCCTCCAATTTGCGCCGCAGCGAATTGATGTGAACGCGCACGGTGTTGGTGAGCGGGTTGGCCTGCATATCCCAGACGTGTTCCAGCAGTGTCTCCTGACTGACGGTCTCTCCCCGATGACACAGGAGGTATTCCAGGATGCCAAACTCTTTATTGGTGAGTTCCAGGCGGCGATGCCCCTGCCAGGCTGTGTGCGTGGCGGGGTCCAGTTTGATATCTTTGTAGGCCAGCAGTGGTGGACGCATCCGCACATCGCGCCGCAGCAGCGCCCGTACCCGCGCCAGCAGCTCGGCAAAGTGAAACGGTTTGACCAGGTAATCGTCCGCGCCAGTATCAAGGCCAATCACACGCTCCTGCGGCTGACTGCGGGCTGTGAGCATCAAAATAGGCAGGGTGGAATGGCTGCGGCGCAAGCGTCGACAGACCTCAAGCCCGTCCATCGTGGGAAGATTGAGGTCCAGTATCAACAGGTCATAGTCCGTAATGGCTACCTGCTCCAGTGCCTGCTGTCCATCCTCAACCGCGTCGACGGCGTACCCTTGCTGGCGCATACCCCTTGTCAGCGCCGTAGCAATATCGATTTCATCCTCCACAAGCAGTATTCTCATACACCTCTTGACCGCCGCATAGCTCTCCTGAGCATGAAAAAGTCTTTCATGCCCATCAATATCCCTGGTTGCCAATGACGATAAAAAGGTACTGCTTTCCCTCCCGCTTTGTCAAGCGTCGCCTCCAAAGCAATGATGGTATGGAATCCCCGTAGGTGCCAACAACTATTTCATGTACCTCGCAAATTTTGTGAGGCACTGAAAATGGCAAAACAAGTGCTTGACAGGGCGCAAATCGTCCGCTATAATGGTCAAGCACGATCACTCAGGTCGGCACAACAGAGTACTATCTTGGCATGGGCAGTTGCCAGAGCGGTCAATTGGGGCTGACTGTAAATCAGTTGCGTAAGCTTCGGAGGTTCGAATCCTTCACTGCCCACCTGTTTGTTGAGTTGAGTCTGGTTTTTCTGTCCATTGCCCGTGTGGCGCAGCGGTAGCGCACAGTCTTGGTAAGACTGGGGTCATGGGTTCAATTCCCATCACGGGCTCCCGTGGTATCTGAATGATGCCTCAGATGTCTGTTTCATCACGCGCATCACCACGATATCCGCAGTCTGCTCGCTCGTGTCGGTGAGGAGGCTGTTTAAGAGGGTACAGAAACTTTTGCTGCCGTCTTCTGAGAATGATCGCCACTCCCTGTATATCGAGTCTTACAGACGATCAGCCTGTTAGAGGACGGCTGCTGCATGTCTATTACATGTCTATACCTGTCGCTGTCTTATCTGTCTGATCGCAGGTAACATTGCAAAAGGAGCCACTTTCGTACAATGGCAAAGAAGAAATTTGAGAGAACGAAGCCGCATGTGAATGTGGGGACGATCGGCCACATCGACCACGGCAAGACGACGCTGACGGCGGCGATCACCAAAGTGCTCGCCAATGCCAAGATGGCCAACTACGTGGCCTTC
>DASTKE010000589.1:0-2873 GCA_035716105.1 Ktedonobacteraceae bacterium
CCCGGCACTCCCACTTTCCGCGGATCGTAACTCTCCTCCGTCTGGATGAGATGGACGGCGACAATCAACATTTTGCGCATGACCGCCACGACTGCCATGCCCTTTTTCATGCCACGAGCCACCAGGCGCTGGTAGTAGGCCCCAAAGGGAGATGTTTCCAGGTGAATGCTCCGCAACGCCGCTAAATACAGGATGCGGCGCACTCTGCCGCTGCCGTGTTTGGACAGCTTGGTCTGCCCTTTCCATTTGCCGCTCTGCTTGACCTGCAGATCCAGCCCGACGTAGGCGACTACCTGGTCGATGCGCGTGAAGCGTGCGAGATCTCCCAATTCTGCCCGCAGCACCGCCACCGTGGTCGGTCCAAATTCCGGCACACCCAGCATGCCGGTGGCCTTGAGGTCCTGGTCCAGCAACTGCTCGATCTCGCGTTGCAGCTGCTCCAGGTTCTTCTGGGTATGGTCCAGCTGATCACAGAGAATGCGCAAGCTGCTTGAGCGAGCGGCGACGGCCACTCCACTGCTGATCGACGCCTTGGCCAACCCCACCAGCTGTTGTGCGGTTGCTCGCCCGTAATGGCGCGGCGCCAGCTCACGCAAGAACTTGCCCAGGGTCTCCACCTCGGTCTGCGCGATGGCCTGGGCGCTGGGATAGCGTTTGAGAACCGCCAGGGCAGTGGGCCGCGTGGGATCGACAAAGACCTGCGTGAATTCGGGGAACAGCACCACCAGCAGCGCATGGATCTCATTTTTGTAGCGCACCACGTCATCGCTCAGCTGCTTTTGTAAGCGCATCAGTTCGCGGTAGGTCGCCACTTGCTCGCTGGGTACATAGCCGAAGCGCGCTTCTCCACTGAGTAGTGCTCGCGCAATGGTGACTGCATCCAGCTGATCCGTTTTCGCTCGCAACCCCCGTTGTTGCGCAAAGGCATGCATCTGGGCCGGATGTAACAGGCAGACCTGATAGCCTCGCTTGAGCAGCGCCTGCAACAGGTTCTCCCCATAGCGCGAGGTGGCTTCCAGTCCCACCAGCAGCTCTTTGGGAGTCACCCCCAGGCCATCAAGCCGCTCAAAGAGCCAGTCGAACCCAGCAAGCGTATTGGCAAACGGGGTCGCTTTGATGACCGGTCGTTTGTCCATCGTCAGGCAGGCCATGGTACACGACTCCATGCCGATATCGATGCCCACCACATGGGTCGTCACAACCTGCTCGGGCATCGGGGAGGAAGATCCAGACATCATCTTGCCCTTTCTCATCGCCGCCGTTCTCCTGTGTGAGCGGGAGAACCTACAGGGACGTGCCTCAACGGGGAAGACCGCCCGGTCAGGACGAGCGAGAACTCATGTCGGATCGGCAGTCCTCCCGGCGCCTGCCAGGGGCTGCAACAAGCCCCATTGTCGCTTGCAGTCCTGCTGGACGGGGAGCAGTCTACTCACGGCGGTCGCTGTCTGTTTCCAAACGCGCCGCATGTTACTACAAAGGCTCTCCCGTTGCTTCCATCAGTATAGCAGATGTCATCTTTCTTAGATGCCCTCTCCTATCTACCAATTAGTATATGAGTTACAAAGTTTGTGAGAGATTATCTCCTGTTCGTCTCAATAGCGGTCTTCTTTCGTGTAGAATATAACTATGAGAATTGATAACTCGTTTTAAGCAAGGCTAAGAGGACGGGATGCGATGATTTCACCGTTAACCATGCTGCTGCGACTGGCTCTGGCGTTGCTGTTTGGAGCAGTGATCGGATTTGAACGTGAAAGCAGGGAACACGCGGCTGGAATGCGCACTAATGCGCTCGTCGCGCTCGGTTCCTGTCTCTTTACGATTATTTCCGCCTATGGCTTTCTCGATTTTACGCGCCTTAACCATATCCAGATCGACCCCACCCGTATCGCATCCTACGTGGTCGCGGGTATTGGCTTTCTGGGGGCGGGCAGCATCTTTTTGAGCAGGCGCTCAAACACTGTCAAGGGACTAACCACAGCGGCAGCCGTCTGGCTGGTAGCTGCTATTGGCATGGCTTGCGGTGCCGGTTTGTTGCTGCTGGCGGGAATAACCACCGTCCTGGGGTTGATAATCCTGGTCTTTTTGCAATCCCTGGAACGGCTCTTGCTCCCAAAACAAACCGCAAAACCTTCTTCCATGCGGATTCAGATAGAAGCGTTGCACCCAGGGACACATTTCGTCAGCCAGATAAGCAATACCTTAGCAGAAGCAATCATCAAAGTAGAGGGCGTAGAGGTGCATAAGGAGCAGGAAAGAGACATCATTCAAGTCACCTGCCTTATACCTGATACAGCAACGCTTGCGCGGGTCATCGACCAATTACGGGCTTTGCCTGAAGTGTGTGCGCTCTCAACAGGCAAATATGAAGCGGCCATCGAACGTCCCTCCTCCGACAAGGATTAATGCTTTCTACAGAAAACACGCTATTCTTCCACAAACACACGGCCTGTCCTTTACATAATCGTCGGCTCACGTGCTACAATAAGAAAACATGAGTACATTTGGACACACCGGTGGATACCGTGTGGAGGAGGAAAACAGCCTATCATGCCTTTTAATTTGAGAAATCGACACTTTTTGAAGCTGGAGGACTTTACCCGGCAAGAGATCGACTTTCTGCTGCAACTCTCAGCAGAATTGAAAGCGGCGAAATACGCCCGCACCGAGGTGCAACGCCTGAGAGGGAAGGAAATCGCGCTTATCTTTGAGAAGGACTCGACGCGAACGCGCTGCGGCTTTGAGGTTGCCGCGTTCGATCAGGGGGCGCACGTAACCTATATCGGCCCCAGTGGCTCGCATATCGGCTCGAAGGAGAGCATGAAGGATACCGCTCGCGTGCTGGGACGCATGTATGACGGCATCCAGTATCGCGG
>DASTKE010000590.1:0-9597 GCA_035716105.1 Ktedonobacteraceae bacterium
CACGGCTTCGCCAAGCCCCAGAACCGCCTCACCTTCTACACCGCCGCCGAGAAATTCCTCGCTAAATACCTCGGTGGACGCTACGAGGGCGCAAACGAATAACCGGGGTTGGCTGAAAAGACGACGCACAACGAACGGGAAGCCAGGCCACCCGCACGGGGACGGCCCGGCCCTACTATAGCCCAGAGTGGCTCTGTGAGCCGCGCTTCGCGTCCGAGTATAGTAGGGCCATCCCCTTGCGGGTGGCCTGGCTTCCCCACTGGCTTGCCGACAGCTTACATTAACGCCTATCGAGTGGCGCACCACTCCTCGTCGTTTGTTGTTCACCCCATTTTATTCAACCAATCGGGCAGGTCGACAATTGAGGGCAGGATGGCATCGGGGTGGATACGTTGGAGCAGGGGTGAGTCGGCCTGGTGTTTGCCGGTCGTGACGAGCACACCGCGCAGCCCCGCTCGCTGCGCGCCTCCGATGTCGTTTTCGATATCGTCGCCCACCATGACCGCCTCGCTGGCTGGCACGCCAATGGATTGCAGAGCTTGCTCGAAAAATGCGCGATCAGGCTTGCCGAGTATCGTGGCGTGCTGGCCCGTGGCCTGTTCCAGCGCGAAGATGTAGGCACCGCTGTCCAGCATCAGGCCCCCGGCGGCGCGCCAGTAGAGGTTTCTGTGCGTGCCGAGCAGCGCCGCCCCGTTCATCACTTGACGAAAGGCATGGTTCATAGCCTCGTAGGTCAGCAGTTCTTCCGCGCCGCTTATCACCACCACGTCCGCCTCCTCGTCCATCTCCACCAGTGGAATGCCGGCAAAATCGGCCAGCGTATCGCCCTTCGTCAGCACCCAGCAGCGTTTGCCGACAAAATGCTGGCGTATGTAGCTGGCGGTGGCGACCGGCGCGGTAATCAGTTGCTGCTCGGAGATCGGCAGGCCAACCTGCTGCAAGCGCTCTGCCAGCGTGGCGCGTGCCAGCGTCGTCGTATTGGTCACAAAGCAAAAACGGTAGCCCTGCTGCTCCAACCAGCGCAGGACATCTACCGCGCCCTCGATGGGCCGCATACTGACGTGCAACACGCCATCCACATCGAGCAGCACCCCGCGAATTGCTGCCATGAAACACCTCCACAATTTCTTCTCCACCATACAGTATAGTGGGCGCGTTCGGTGCCACGCAAGCGTATTACCCCACACAGACTACCCATTTACGTTATCTCTTTTAAAGGCTATTCGTTCAAAAACAAGGAGGGGGAAGTGAAAAACTTTGGTATAGAAATGCGCAACATGACATCAGCAATTAGATGATGTATAATAGCCGCGAGGAGTAGCCTATCAGTCAGGAGAAACAGCGAGATGAACGGTGACATATTGGGCCGTGTCATCAAGGGCCGGTACAAACTTATTGATGAACGAGGACGAGGCAGTTTTGCCACCGTCTATATTGTGCGCGACACGGAAAACAACCACATTTACGCGATCAAGATCATGCACATGGAATACGCAAACGATGGAGAGCTACTGGCGCGCTTCCAGCGTGAAGCCCACATTCTCTTAAGTCTCAGCGATCCCCATATCGTGCGGATCGTGGATTATGGGATTGATAGCAACACGAACTTCATCGTGATGGATTATGTCGATGGCCAGAATCTCAAGTATCTCTTGATCACGCAGGGTCCGATGGAGGCAAGACGCGCCCTGGACTACGCCCGCCAGATCACTGAGGGACTCGATGCCGCCTACAAACAGGGAGTTGTGCATCGCGATATCAAGCCACAGAATATCCTTATCAACTCGAAAGACGTGGTGAAAATCACCGACTTCGGGCTGGCGCGCAGCCGGGAAACCGTGACACTGACGCAGTCCAACGTATTCATGGGTACGGCCTACTACATCTCGCCCGAACAGGCGGAAAGTGGGCGTTCGGCGGACACCCGCTCTGATCTCTACTCGGTCGCGACCGTCCTGTTTGAGATGCTCACCGGCCATCCTCCCTTCGAGGGCGAAACGGCGGTCGACATTGTGATCAAACACATGAACGAGAAGGTGCCTTCACTCAGCCGGGTACGTCCCGACTTGCCGGTAGAGGCAGATCATTTTTTGCAAAAGGCGATGGCGAAGAAGTCCAATGATCGCTTTCAAACGCCACAGGAGTTTATCGCGGCACTCGAACAGTTGCAAGAGCGTATCCAGGCGGTGCCGGTACCGGGAGGGAAGCAGGGAGGGGGAGGACAGCCTGGATTCGAACCCAGACCAGGGCCAGCAGGTGCTCTCAAAACCCCGTCTCCGCAGAAACAGGGTCGCCTGATCGTGCTCTCCAGCGGGCATACCATTCCACTCTCCTCGGAGGTGATGGTGGTTGGACGCCAGGACCCGATTCTTGGCATTTACCCGGAGATCAACCTGGCGGATAAGACGGTCGGACGCCGTCACGCCTACCTGCGGAACCAGCATGGAAACTATACCGTAGAAGACCTCAATGCCCTGAACAAGACTCGCCTGAATGGGGTTACTTTGACGCCCCACGAGGAATGTTCGCTCAAAGATGGTGATGTCCTCCGCTTTGGCAGCGTCGAGGTACGTTTTGAATTGCGCTGAAGTGTTAAGTCCGATTCGCACGCAAGCGCAGCGTAGGGGCGCACGAAGCAGTGCTCTTACCAGACCAGGGCGCATGAACAGCCTTGAACAGCATCCCGTACCGCACCGGAGACGGCAGGGGAAGCGAGACGCAAGGCAACAACTGCGCCGCTATAATTCAGAGGGGTAAACAACATGAAAGGAAATCTTGCACTCATCGTTATTGCCGCGCTGCCGGTCTCGCCGATCGTCATCATCGTTGCCGGGCTAGTCGTAGCGGTTGTGATCCTGGTGACTGCGCTCATGCTGTTCCGCAACAGCGGCAAGAAAAAGGGCGCGAACCAGCAGGGCGCCAGTGGAGCCTCCGACTGGCAGCGATCACAGCAGCAGGGGATGCCAGGAGCATGGAACGCGGGACAGGGCATGGGAGCAGCCCCCGACGCGCCCTGGAGCCAGAACGCGCAGCCCGGCGGCTGGGGAGCGCCGGGGGCACAAAACCCGGCGCAGGCGCAACAGGCGGCTGGCGGTTGGGGCATGCCCGGCGCTCAAGGCGTTCAAGGCACTCAGCAGCCAGGTGGCTGGGGCGCGTCCGGGGCGCAGGCCCAGGGAGCGCAAAATCCGGCCCAACCAGCCTGGGGTGGGGGCGAAACCGCTCTGGGCGGCTCACCGCAGGCCGGTTGGGGCATGCCAACCATGCAAGCAGCGCAACCACAGGGCGCGCAGGCAGGCTGGAATACACCGGGCATGCCGGGTACACAGAGTCCTCAAAGCCCTGCCCAGCCACAGTCAGCGCAGCCGGGCAACTGGGGTGCGACCAACACACCAAACACCTCTCAGCCACAACCGGGCATGTGGGGCCAGCAGAATGCGCAGGGCGCGGGCAATAATCAATCTCCCTGGGAAGCCGCCGCATCCGGCCCCGCTCAGGATGCCTGGCAACAGCAGCCAGCCGCACCGGCATGGAACGCGACTGCGCCGCCAGCTCAACAGCAACAGACGGCCTATGGCGGGAGCGGATCAGGCCAGTCCTGGGGACCAACAGGCACCGGCGGTCTCGGTGGCGCGCAACAACAGCAGCCACAGCCGCAAGCGGATATGTGGGGACAGCAACCGGCGCAGCCGGCACCACAGAATGCCTGGGGCCAGACGGCTCAGCCAGCCCAATCATGGGGGCAGGCTGGCATACCGGGAGGACAGCAGCCGTCACCGGCCATGCCGGGCGCAAATAGCGGAATGCCAGCGTGGCAGCAGCCGCAGCAGTGGGGAGGCGCAGGTATGGGCCAGGACGCCACTATGATGGCCAACGAGGCCGAAAAAACTATGCTGCGATCCGCGGGTACCAGCGGCTTCGTACGGGTTGAGGAGGGGAAAGAGCCGGGTCGCGTCTACGAGATCCGCAAGGAGGCGCTCAGCATCGGGCGCAGCCGCGAAAGCGACATCTTCCTGGAAGACCTGGCCGTCTCACGCCTGCACGCCTCTATCGTCAGCCTGGGCAATGGCGATTTCGCCCTTAAGGACGAAGGCAGTGCCAATGGGACAAAAGTCAATGGGCAGGTAGTCAATAAGTACCAGACCTACCCGCTCAAAGAAGGGGATAAAATCCAGCTCGGTCAGACGGTTCTCGTCTTTGCCAGGCGATGAGCGCGGCTCGTCCCTCCCTCAATAGCTTATCCCGGAGTAAAATGTGCTGGCGGACGAACTGATTGGCAGTATGCTCGGCAACTACCGCATTCTGGCCCCATTGGGACAGGGCGGTATGGCTCGCGTCTATAGAGCAAGGCAAGAGAACCTCGACCGCGAAGTAGCGGTCAAGGTTCTTCCGCCCTGGTTTGCCGCCGACCGCAACTTTGTCGAGCGGTTCAATCTGGAAGCGCGGCTGGTCGCCAGCCTCTCGCATCCCAATATCGTGACTGTGCATGATGCCAGCGAGACCCGTGGACATCTCTACATCGTCATGCAACTGGTCGATGGAGGCACGCTGAAGCAGCGCATGGATCAGTTGCAGACCTGGGGCAAAACGATGGATAGCGCGGAGGCCGGGCCAATCTTCATCCAGCTCGCCAGCGCCCTGGCATACGCGCACGACAAGAGTATCATTCACCGCGACATCAAACCCGTGAACGTGCTGATGGACCGCTCCGGTCGCCCGATTCTCTCCGACTTCGGCATCGCCAAAGTGCTGGCAGGAACGCGAGAGCAGCTTACGCGGCCAGGAGCAGGGGTGGGAACGCCGGAATACATGTCGCCGGAACAGTGCCAGGGAGGTGCGGTCGATGGCCGCGCCGACATCTACGCCCTCGGCGTCATGCTCTTTGAGGCGCTGACCGGGCGCGCCCCCTTCCTGGGCGACAACTACCCGGCCCTGGCGCACAGCCACATCTACGAGCCGCCCCCGCGCCCATCGACGCTGAATCCAGCCATCGACCTCGCCATCGATCAGATCATTCTCACGGCGTTGATGAAAAATCCCGCGCAGCGCTACCAGCGAGCCAGCGACATGGCCGATGCCCTCGAACTCGCTATGCAATCCCTCCCCGGCGGCAGCCGCTACAGGAATGCCGCATCAGGCATCGGGCTGCCCTCGCAGCCAGTCGGAAATTCAACGCCGCAGCAGGCATTCTACCAGAACAACCCGGTTCATCCCATCCAATCTATCAACCCGATCAGTCCTGCTCATCCGATGCATCAATTCAGTCCCGCTCAGGCGAACGGCAGCGTACCCACTACAAGAACCACACCGCCAGCACCGGTGGTACCTATGTATCCCTGTCCGAACTGCTACCATCTGAACAAGCAGAACATGCGCTTCTGCACGCGCTGCGGCTCACCACTGAACCTCTGCATGACATGCGGAGGCCAGAACCCCATCAACAACCGCTTCTGCACGCAGTGCGGGCAACCACTGCGGACTTGAGACAAAAGCGGCTAATACACGAATTCGTCGGTCTGGGGAGCATTCAGGCGTTCCAGCGTTTCGCGCTGCTGGTCAACGCGCAGGCGCTGGTGCGAGGCTCGCTGCTCAGCAGTCATCTCAAGAATCCCCTGGATGCGCTCCACCAGAACGCTGGGCTGCGTCGGCTTGGTCATGTACTCTATCGCACCCGCCTCGTACCCCTGCGCCTGGTCGGTTAAATTTGTGCGAGCAGTCAGTACCAGCACTGGAATAGCACTGAAGGGTGCTTCGCCGCCTGAACGCTTTGCCCGCAGCCAGTTCAAAACTTCCCAACCATCCACCGGCTGCATCATCAAATCCAGGACGATTAGATGCGGGCCAAATTCGGGGATCAAGCGCATCGCTTCCTGACCATTAGAGGCGCTACAGACATCAAAACCGGAATATTTCAAATAGACGCACAACACCTGCTGAATATACGCTTCGTCCTCTACAACCAGAATCTTCGCTTTGCTTTCCGTCTCATACATCAATGCACCTCCACTACCTTCAGACACTTGCAAGCTCCCAGCTGTCCCACTATTCTAGAGAGTATCAGAGTTCCCAACCTGGACCGTTTTGTCAAAGTCGCGTTTCAACGTCATAGGAAAACTCACCTCGGCGACAGTATACGCTGTGCTTTCTGCTTTTTTCTCTGCTGAAGAGCGTGCGCCATCTACAGCATTCAACGTAGATTCATTCCCGTCAACCAGCGCTTCACCTTCGTTCACAACTCGCCGCAGCCTGAATTGCCCGCCCAGGTCGCCGATCAGATTTTTGATCAACGACAACCCCAGACCCTCGCTGCTCTCTTCCTCTCCTGGCGCACTGCGCAGCGGCGCGACACCGGTATCGATGACCTGGACAACAACCTGCCCATCCTCTTCATAGCCCCGGATGGTGACACGCCCCCGTTCCTGATTCGCCATGCCGTGTTTGATCGCGTTCGACACCATCTCGTTGAGGATCAGCGCCAGAATAGTCACCGCACGCGAGGGAATGACGACCGGGCATGGTTCGACCTCGAAGATGATGTGTTTGCCCGGCGGCTTGAGATTGGCGTTGGCGACGCCGACGATTTTGCGCGCCACGTCATCAACTCGCGCCTCGCTGACATCTTCATGCGAGAGCAGGTCGTGCGTCGCCGCCAGCCCCTGCACACGGTTGACGCTCTCAGCCAGCGTATAGCGCACCTCCGGCGATTTGGTGCGGCGGCGCTGCAGCGAGAGGATACCGGCTACGGTCGCCAGGTTGTTCTTGACGCGATGATGCAGTTCGCGCAGCAACACCGACTTAATTTCGAGGGCGTGCAGCGTCTCCTCGTAGAGCCGGGCATTCTCGATGGCGATAGCCGCCTCGTTGGCGAATGTCACCACCAGTTGCATCTGCTCCGGCGATGGCAGGTGGCGGCGGCTGCTATAGAGGCAAATGCAGCCAAGCACCTTCTCTCGCGCCCGCAGCGGAACGGAAACCACCGAATGAATATCCGAGGAAAGCAGCGGGTCATTGTGAATGAAACACGTTCCATCACTATGAAAGCAATCGACGGCCATCGTCGGCTCGCCCATCGTCACCGTACGCCCGGCGCAGCACTCGTTCACAGGAATACGCAGCTTACGGGCCAGCGTGCTATTCAGTCCGTAATGGGCCAGCACGTGCAGTTCCTGCTTCTCGGCGTCCAACTCAAAGATGCAGGAGCGCTCCGCACCCGCCAGGTGAACGGCCTGTGTGGTGATGATCTGAAGTACCTCACCAAGATTGAGCGTCGAGGCTATAATGGACGAGACACGGTGAATGGTGGACAGTTCGTGAATTTTGCGCCGCAGCTGCTCATCGGTCTGTTCGTACAATCGGCCATTTTCGATATTGATGGCGATAATACCCGCCACGACCTCCACAAAGCTCATCTCCTCTTTTGTGAAGTCGTGAGGAGCAATCGACTGCACGCTGATGACGCCGATCAAACGCACTGTATCGCCGAAGAAGATGATGGGAACAGCCATCAACCCGTGATACTCAGCGCCGCCCGGCACATTATAGGAGCGCACTTCGGACGCGAACTGCGCGTCGGCCAGAGCGTCGTATACGAGCAAGGGTCGGCCTGTGTCCGCCACCCAGCCGCTATAGCCCTCGCCCAGGCGCAGCGTGAAATGCATACCACCCAGCGGGCGCGGCCCATTGGTGGCACGCAGGGTCAGCATACGCTGCAATTCGTCGTAGAAAAAGATGGAGCAGAGACCGGCCCGCAATTCCTCAGCTACAGCCTTCGCCGTGATCTCAAGCGTCTGATCCAGGTCCATAATCGAATTGCTGGCAGCGTTGATCTGTTGCAGGGCTAAGAGGCGGTGTTCAAGCTGCTGCTCCATGCGCTGCCGCTCACCAGCGATCTGCGCGGCCACACCCTGATAGCCCCGTACAAGCGCCAGCGTACAGGTGGATTGGAGTTGATAGAGGTGCGTATTGGCGGCGATCAACAGCTGCGGCTGCTCGCTGAATATATCTTGTATCTCCAGAGCGAGGGCGTCGATATACTGCTGCAATCCTTGCAGGCGGGCATCTAATTTCCCGCCCTGTTCGGCCAGCCAGCGACCGGATTGCTCAAACGCCAGCGATAGTTTTTCCGTACTTGTCGTACTTTCCGTGAGAGCATTGAGCAAATACCATGCATCGCTGCCTTCTTCTGGCCCGTACCCATCACCTGTCACATGCTGTAAACATACACGCAACCGGGCAGAATGCTGCGCCAGCGTCTCTTCCACCGCGCTCTGTTGTACCACAATTTTTTCCTGTGCCTGGTTGCTTCTCATAGCACCACTCTGCACAACGCCCACATAACACATCCTTGAGAAGAGGGAAAAGGCAGAAACCACGACTTGTCTGCTGAACGCGGCCCTGACCATCCCAGTACAGCTTTCCTATTTGAATGTATTGTAGATGGATGACCTGCTTCTGTCAAGGGACGGAGCGTATAGCCCATTAGGAAACTCGTATATATCACCGTTCTCCTCGTTCGTTATACCTAACGTAGGACAGAAATTGAGCATATCGAGGATAACAGAGATGAGATGCACACATTGCGGACTGCCACTTTCACCAGCGAATACGAGCGGAACCTGCCCACGTTGTCACGCGGTGGTTACACCAGGTTCAGGCCAGACACCGGCTGTACAGGCAACCTCTTCGCCATATACCTATGAACAACAGTGGGGCATGGACGCGAGTGCAGGGGCTGAGGCTGGCATGGGACAACGTCAGCAGCACAGCGGTGTGCAATACCTGGCCTGGCCAGGTGATACGCCTTCACCTACACCCATGTTTTCGCAGCCGTTTCAACCGGTGCAATCCACCCCGCCTTCGGGACAAATCTGGCAGCCAGAGCAACGTGCCATGTACGCTCCCTCGCCCGTGCAGACCGCGACCCCCACTCCTCCAACTTCAGACTGGATGAGTCCATCACCTTCGCCCAGAATACCGACCAGACCGCTCAAGAATAGGCGCGGCGGGAGACTGGGCTTCACGCTGGCTGGTCTGTGCGTGTTTTCAGGTGCATTGATCCTCGTCTTCGTTTACATCGTCGCCATGGGTCTACCGGCGAGCAGCACATACACCTCGACAGCCACTCCGGCGGCTGTCCACCGCGTCGCAACGCGGCAGCCAACGGTTGTCCCCTCACCGACGGTCGCACCTTCGCCAACACCCAGCTTTCCAGGGCTACAATATATCAGCAATGGGCAAATGGCGAGCAACGTTGACCAGAATTCTGCCCGACCATTGCAACTGGCAACCACCTTTCGTTCCGGGCAGCCGGTCTACATCACCTTTAACCTGCATCCCGGCGGACAAAGCGGTGCCGTTTGCCTCCTGTGGTATCTCAACAAGAAGTTCAGTAGTCACTTCGAGTTCTCTGTCGGCGCAATCAACACGACCGCCTATTCCTATACCTATTATCACAGTATCGGTCCCGCCTCCGTAGAACTCTACTGGGCCAGTTCGACCGCCTGCACCGATAAGCTCCTGGCGCAGCGCCTGAACTTTACCATCACCGCCTAAACCAGTAGCGGGGGAAGTTGTAGGGGCGATGCCTTGTGCTCGCCCGCG
>DASTKE010000591.1:0-3177 GCA_035716105.1 Ktedonobacteraceae bacterium
TGGTGGCGGCATCACAGCGTTGGACAAACCGGGTGCAGCGGGAGATTGCAGCAGCCCGGATGACTTTGCCGCCGGTGGAGAGGTGGCACTATTGCCATTTCGCGTCTCCACTGGTGTTCCCTCGACGGGCTGGACTGGCCTGCTTACCGGAACCGCCTGCACAGGGATAGCTGGAACATCGGGCAAGTTGCCATTTGCAACTTTAGCCGCCTGTCCTCTCGCGGGTCGTTTCGGTGCCGAAGCAACGGGTGCTGGCTGCCGGGCATCGCTTGGAGCTGGTGCTGGCAATTGTGGTACTCCTTTGATCTCGCCACGCACCTCTTGCAATTGCTGTTGCAGTAGAAAGGTGGCAGGGGCGACCTGTTCCCAACTCGGGTCGGGGCGACCGCTGATATTCGTGGTGGTCCAGGAAGGAACCGGACGCGGACTGCCAAAGGGTGGCCTGCTGCCAGGTCGACCCGTTAAATGGTTGCGCAGGTCTTCGGCCACCGTCGTCGCAGTCGCACTGATCAACATGCGAATGTCGGACATACGCTTGCGCCCCTGCTCACCGAAGAAGCTGCGATTGCGCTGGACAAACTGGATAAACAGGCGCTCGATCTGGTACTGGAAAGCAGGCGACATCAGATCAATGCGACTCCACGCGGTAAAATCCACGGAACTGAGATAGAGC
Source organism: Ktedonobacteraceae bacterium (assembly GCA_035716105.1). Taxonomy (GTDB): domain Bacteria; phylum Chloroflexota; class Ktedonobacteria; order Ktedonobacterales; family Ktedonobacteraceae; genus CADDYT01. The sequence continues at coordinate 674 of DASTKE010000591.1, forward strand.
CAGACTTCCTGACGCTTGGAACGATCTACCGGTCGCATACGCAGCGTACCAGTACGATAATCAAAAAAACGCGGATAACAAAAACTGGCAATGAGCGTCTCTGCCAACTCGGCCTTTAACCGCGCAACCTCAGCGGGTGGCAGTTGACCAAGATAAATGCCCACTACGACCTCCTTCGTTCAACAAGCGCCGGATTGATATCGCGCACGCATCCTGCATCTCAGGGAATGATGGTAACCGCCGCCAGCTGCAGCGCGTGTGTTCCCTCAGTGGCTGTTATCGTCGCTGGTGCATGAACAATCTGCAACGGAACGCGATCCGCCACGTTCATTATAGTATCTAACGGTTGAGTCAAAGATACAAGTGCGATGGCCACATGAGCTAGCCCGTTTGGTACATGTCCCAGGCTAAATATCCTACTCTTCAGTTCGTAGATCGTCCCGGCGTGCCATGAATTCGTTGGACACCAGGTTTCAGCCGGGAAATCGGTACTTGCCCGGTGTTCCGCGCCATTGACATCTGTCACCAGCGACAGCACCTGCAAAGGCTGCGGCGTTGGCCCACTGACCCGCCAGAAGGTTGTCACCTGCATATAGCCCGCGCTATCGCTAAACGGATTGGCAGCAGCCACGCTGTAGCCAACCAGGTTCATATCAGCGGAGCCAGCATGAAAGGCAACATTCAAAGGATGCAATACCTGCTGTGGTGCTACCTGGAGATACGAGCAAAATTGCGCTGGCAGATTGGGCAACAGGTCGTCAATGTTGCTGCTGGACTGAACGGGCGAATAGGGCGAGATGCCTGGAGGTGGCAAGCCGCGTTTCAGCAGGATAAAGCCATCCTGCGCCGCCACTATACCATACTTGCCGCTCAACAGCACCTGTTTGACTTCATGGATATAGGGCTGAGAGCCGTAGAACGGGTAAATATCGCTCGTCACGTCCAGGAAGATGTAGTCGCTGCGATCATCCTGATAGGGGAATAAATAGATATTGGAGCGGTGGCTAATATGTGGCACCAGTTGAGATTGCGCCGACACCGAGGCATCCGCCGGAATCATGTCGATGAAGTGCTGCGCCAACTGATTATGCGGCGTTGCCTGCGGCCAGGTAAAGCCCTGGGCAAACGGCAGACTGCTGTGAGCTGCATCGGCCCGTACCACGCTGCCCAGCACAAAAAGCAGCAGCAGACTCAACAAACCCACGTGTACCAGGCGACCCCATTGTCTCGCACCAGCGCGTTGTGCGGCACCCGGCGGCGCGGGACTCGTTTTCGCCTCCTCATTATCAGGTTCCGTTATTACTGACGGCGTGTTCTTATGCCCTGACTGCGCACGTAAACGCGCCATTATCCAGTGCGCCACCCACAGGATCAGCACAATGGCCTCGATAGTGGAGAAAATCAGGACCGGCACCATCTCGGCGCTGTACTGGAAGAGGCCGCTATACATCTGTGAGTCTGAACTGAACAGGTTCAGCGCCAGGGTCGGCAGAGCCAGCACCATCACCCACGGCGCGAACACCGGCAGGTAGCCAGCCGGAGTGAGCAGGAAACGCAGGTAGTAGAAATGGTTGTGCTCAAAGACATGCTGTTTAATCATACTGACGGGATGCGCCAGCACATTGAGCACGATCCTGAGCGGGCTACTGCCCAGGTACGAGTAGCGCGAGGCCAACAACGAGTGTCCGCTGGGACTGAAGATATGGACAATCAGCAAACCCATGCCGGTCCAGGCCAGCGCCAGCACGATCAAACCAAGCCCGCTGCGCCAGCGCCGTTGAAAGACAATCGACCACAGACCGTAAAGAGCCACAACTATAGGAATCTCTTCCTTACAAGCCATCGCCAGTACAGCGAAGACGAAGAGCCAGAGGGTGCGGCGCGTGTACATGAAATAGAGCATGAACAGCAGCAGAGCAGCCGTGAAGGTGACGGCGTGGAAATCGAAAATCACCGCTTCCTGCTGCGCCGGATAGAGCAGGTAGAGCGCGGCAATCGCCACACCCGCGAACTCGTTGCGCAGGCGCAGGCGAGCCAGCCAGAACGCGGGAAAGGCACCGCTCGCCACAACCAGCGTCTGCACCACCAGCAGCGTGCGTGGATCGGGCCAGATCAGGTAGAGCAGCGAGACGGGAAAGAGAATTGGCTCAAAATGGATGGCAAAGCGCGAAATACCGTTATAGCTATAGCAGTTTGTGTCGTGCAGGCTGTTGCAGATGGTCTGGTGCAGCATCTGACCATGCACGGTGTTCCAGACGGCCTGGTCCATAATGCCCAGGTCTTCCGCGTTGGTCATAAAGGCCAGGTGGCGACTGGTGAGGTAGATGATAAAGTAGGCGGAGTAGACGACGGCCAGCAGCGCCACCAGACCCATCGCCAGCCAGAAGCGGCGCGTGCGCGCCAGAGGCTCAGGCGATGGATAGAGGTAGAGGCGGTTGCGCCACACCGACAACCGCTTGCGCCAGGCAGCGTACGTCACTCACTGCCCTCCTTCCAGACCCACC
>DASTKE010000592.1:0-2069 GCA_035716105.1 Ktedonobacteraceae bacterium
TCCCTGTATCTCATCATTCCGCCCGGCATTCCCATCTCAGTCGTAACGATAGTGCTCAGCGTAGTCGGGATTGTCATACTGGCCTGGTTGTATCGACGTGCATTGCGCCAGCGACTGTCTCAACCACCACCGGCAAACGTCTAGTCCCGGACATTGCAAACAGGCTCGCCCTCCCTTGAAGGGAAACGGGAACCTTGTAGGGGCGATGCCTTGTGCTCGCCCGCGGCAGCTATCAAGCACGCGGGCGAGCACAAGGCATCGCCCCTACCATGTTCCCGTTTCCCTTCAAGGGAGGGCGAGCCTGTTCGCAATGTGTGGCAAGCAAACAGCAGGACTAGACGTTTGCCGGGGGTGGTTGCGATAATCGCTGGCGCAATGCGCGTCGATACAACCAGGCCAGTATGACAATCCCGACTACGCTGAGCACTATCGTTACGACTGAGATGGGAATGCCGGGCGGAATGATGAGATACAGGGAGACGACGAGGGGTAAGCCATCCCAGAGTCCATGCAACACGGAGACCAAGAGGTACGTCACAATAACCAGCCCGGTGATGCGGAAGTGCCTGGGTCCGCTGGCCCGGAACAGGACAGCGCCGAGTATGCCTGTCCAGACGCCGTGTCCAAACGGGGCAAACAGGCCGCGCAGCACCGTTGAGACAATGGAAGCTCCAACATGACCATTACTCGTCAAAAATGCCGTGAATGCATAGCCGGTACTTTCGAGGGCGGCAAAACCCATGCCGACAGCCGCGCCCAGCAATAGCCCGTCGATCTGCGGTCGATAGCGCAGGTGCCGGGCCACAAACATCACCGCCAGAATCTTGCATCCCTCTTCAATCAGTCCCACGAGCATTGCCGTACCCAGCGAAAGGCCCTGATTGGGGCCTGAAGGTGCGCGAATCAGCACCGATTCGAGCAGCGCCGCGCCGAGCACGCCCAGCGTCCCACCGAGCAAAAAGCTTTGCCCGATGCTCTCAGTATTGAGCACGCTTAAATGCTGGTGGTCATAGAGGAAGGCGACAAAGACAATGGGGATGAGAAAATTGCCGATCAAAATGACGGTCGGATACAGGTTCGGGTTGCCGGTAAAGAGCAGGATAATTGTGGCGAGGACAAACAGGACGATTCCCACCCACAACACGTGCAGCCAACCACTCCTCCCACGCTTCACACTTTGTGGTGTCGGTGTCGGTGGTGGAACCCAGCCGCTTCCCTCCTGCTGCACATTTTGCGGTGGTGGCGTCCAGGCATTTTCAGACATCGCAATCCTCCATCATTACAAGGGAATACATACAAGGACAGCAGACAGACACATCTATAATGATACTCTAATCAACACGACGATAGCCAAACTATCGTATACATACCATATGCTGAAAAGAGGTACTGCTTCCTTCACGATCAAGGAAGCAGGATGATCCGTCCAGCTTCATTATCAAGGCCACACACTTCTTCCCTGCACCCATACCTGCGTAATCACCTGTGAAGAAGCCCCAAAGAAGAGCACATCCAACAAGTCCTCGCTCGTCCAGCTCTCCATTGCCGGGGCAGTGAGATCAACGGCGACGAAATCAGCGAACATGCCGGGCGCTATCGAGCCTGTTTCTATGCCCAGGGAAGCGGCTCCGCGACGGGTGCCATAATCGAGCAGGAGAGGGCCGGGGGAGCCGATTTCGTTGGGGATGAGCACGCGGCGGCGCTGGTAGCGCATACGGGCAGTATATTCGGCCCAGCGCAGTTCTTCGATGGGATCGAAGCGCGTATTACTGTCCGCTCCGATGGCTAAAGGGATATGCGCGGCCACCAGTTCAGCATAGGGGGCGATACCATCGCCGAGATCGCCTTCAGTAGTGGGGCAGACGCAGACGGTACAGCCATATTGCGCGAGCAGAGCCAGCTCGGCATCGTCGGCGTGCGTCGCGTGAACGATGGTGGTCAGAGGACTGAGCGCGCTGAAGCGTTCCAGCAGTTCGATGGGGCGGCAGCCATAGGCCGCGAGGCACTGTTCAATCTCCGCGACCTGCTCATCAACATGAACATGTAGGGGCAGGTCGTGAATGCGGCTG
>DASTKE010000593.1:0-5135 GCA_035716105.1 Ktedonobacteraceae bacterium
TGCGTTCCTTCGATGGGCGATGTGCGGCAGGAGTATCGTTTCCTGACACCCCTGCTGGTCGAGGCTGGCTACCGTGTGGTGACGATGGATGTGCGCGGGCATGGCGAAACAAGCGTGAAATGGCCGGATTACACGGTTGCCGCCATTGGTGCCGATATGCTGGCGCTCATCCGGCACCTGAACGCCGGGCCTGCGCTGCTGGTTGGCACCTCGATGGCGGCAGGTGCCTCTGTGTGGGCGGCGGCAGAGGCTCCCGACCTGGTGGCCGGTATGGTGCTCATCGGGCCGTTTGTTCACGATACGGGGTCTTCGTGGCCGAGCCGCCTGCTCTACTCGATTCTGTTTGCCGAGCCATGGGGCCATGCCGTGTGGAGCAAGTACTTCTCCACGCTCTATCCTACGCGGCACCCTGCCGACTGGGCGCAATATAGTGCACGGCTGCGGCGCAATCTCAAGGAGGCGGGCCGAATGCACGCCCTGCGGCAGATGATTATGGCCTCGAAGCAGGCATCGGGTGAGCGCCTGTCCCAGGTGCAGGCACCTGTGCTGGTCATCATGGGAACACGCGACCCGGATTTCAAGCAGCCCGCTCAGGAGGCGCAGTGGGTTGCCGATGCGCTGCACGGGCAGGTACAATTGGTTGAGGGCGCGGGCCACTACCCGCACGCGGAGATGCCAGAGCAGACGGCCCCGGCCATTTTGAATTTTTTTCGCACCATCCAGCAGGGTGTTGTGCAACGCTAGGGGGAATTTATGGCAACGAGGGTGGGTTTAGATCGTGAGATGGTGGTGCGGACGGCGGCGGAACTGGCGGATAGCAAGGGGTTGGAGGAGGTCAGCCTGGCGACGCTGGCAGCCCGGCTAGGGGTGCGTTCTCCCACCCTCTATCACTACGTGGATGGATTGGCAGGTTTACGCCGTGAGCTTGCCCTGCTGGGAACGCGGGAACTGGGGCAACGCCTGGGCCGGGCAGTGATGGGCAAGGCGGGTGACGAGGCGGTACGGGCGCTGGCCAGCGCGTACCGTGTATTCGTCAACGAGCATCCCGGCCTCTACGCCGCTACAGTCCACGCGGCAGAGCCGGACGATACCGCGCTCCAGGCCGCGCAAACGGAGGTCGTTGATATCGCCCTGCGTTCGCTTTCCGCCTACCACCTCTCGCAAGAGGACGCTATCCACGTGGTACGCATGTTGCGCAGTCTCGTCCACGGCTTCGCCACGCTCGAACACAGCGGTGGCTTCGGCATCCCGCTGGACATCGACGAAACCTTTGAACGCTTGCAGTACGTTTTTTTGCAGGGTCTAAGTGCAGGTAATAATGCCACATGAAAAATGGTGATATGACCCAAATAATGCCATTGGCATTATTTGGGTCATATCACCATTTTTCATGTGGCATTATTTACATACGCAATACTCGTGTGTAGCGGTGGGCGTCGTCGTGTGGCTCGTCTGGCTCGCGGTTTTTGAGCCAGAGGGAGGCGTAGGTTGGTTGCATGGTCTCATCGACGACGGTCAGCAGGTGCTCGCGCAGTTGATCCAGGTGGACTTCGTTGCGGAGGGTGACGCTGAAATCGTCCAGGGTCTGTTCCGCGAGATATTTGCGGCGGTAGAAGTGGCGGGTGATGAACTTCTGGACGCGCAGGCGCAGTGGCTGGAAGAGCATCACCAGCGCCAGTGTTGAGACGACGAGCAGCAATTCTGATGCTTCGCCAGGCAGCGTTTGCACGAGGCGCTGTTCGGCGAAGAAACTGATGATGAAGATAAGGCCGATAATGGCGATCATCAGGCCGTAGATCATCGTGCGATTGACCAGCACATCGATCTCCCACAGGCGGAAACGCAGCATCGCCATGCCGACGGAGAGCGGGATGAGTAGCATCGCCAGGTAGGTGAGCGTGATGGCCATGATGCCGAGCAGAACGGTTGAGAGCGTGCTGCTGAAGCCAAACGCCGGGAAGAGAATTTGTGGCAGCAGGAAGCCCAGGAAACCCGCTATCAGGAATCCAAGCAGTCCCGTCGTCAGGCCGAAGACGACCCACTTGGTCTGCTGCCGCTCTAGCGGCGTGGAGACGAGGCGGTAGCGATACAGTTGGGCGACCACAATACTGCCGATACCGCTGGCAAAGCAGAGACCTTCGAGCAATATGAACCAGGAATTTGACCGGATGGGTAGATCAGGGAAGAAGTAGGTGAGGATGCCCCACAGCAGCCAGCCGGGCAGGAACCAGCGCGTCCAGCGCGGCACGAATTGCCCGTTGGGAAACAGGTAGAAGCACAGGGGCAGGCTGATCTCCCCGATCAGCGCGACGGTCGCGATGGGCCAGCGCCACGCGGGATATGTTTGCCAGAGCACATGCGGCACATCCGTAAAAGAAACCACGAAGGTCATCAGGAAGAGTGCAACCAGCAAGGCCATACGATCATCTGAGCGCCGCCAGAAGATGATGGTGGCAACCAGGAAGCAGACCAGCGCGAAGACAATCTGTAACGTCATGGCGTAGATGCTATAGACGTGTGTACTTAACCCTACCCTGCTCAGTAACTGCGCCACCTCTCCAATTGGCTGCGAGCCGCCACAGAGCATGTCAGCGCACAGGATGTGCAGGTGCGTCGAGCGCAGTGGCAGCGCCACCACAAATAAGCCAAACGTCACAATCGCCAGCGCTACCCAGGCAAGCTTGAAAAGCGGTTGGTTGTGTTTCGACTTCAATGGCCGCTGCTCTCTGCTGTGTTCCAACATATCTAATGCTGGCAGTTTGCCTGTTTGCAGCAGTGTTCCGCTTGATGTCTTTGTCTCCACATTCTCCTGTCGCTCTCGCAGTCGTCCAGATGCGCGTATAGAAAACTCATCGCTACTCGGTGCAGGGGGTTCGCAGAGCCAGATGGAGACGCGCTCAGGCTGCATGGTCTCCTTGACGATCTCCATTACGTCTCCTGTCAGCGTAGCCAGGTCGACTTCCTGGCTGTGGCGTATCTGAGCGGCGAAGGCTGAGAGCGCCTGACCCGCGTTATAGCGGCGGCGATAGAAGCGCAGGTCGATAGCGGCCTGAATGGAATGGCGTAGGGGTTGGAACAGCACCGCGATTACCAGCGTCGAGCCGACAATCGCCAGCGGCGACCCCTGGCCTGTCATTGTCCGTAACAGTTGTTGGAGCAAGACGACGCAGCCGAAGTAGACCAGGGCCAGCACGCTGGTCAGCGTGCCATAGACCAGCGTGCGATTGATAATCAGGTCGACATCCCACAAACGATAGCGCAGGATGGCCGTGCCGACTGAGAGCGGGATGAGCAAGATCAGCACAATCGAGATGGGGCTGAAGAAGAGGTCGTAGAGCGAGTTGACCCGCCCAAGCGAGGGGAAGACCAGCGTCAGGAGCCAGAACACGAACTCGCCCGTGATGGTTGTGGCGCAGCTATAGACGATCCACTTGATCTGCTGGCGCTCGATGACGTTGGAGACGCGGCGGTAACGATAGATCTGGGCCACGCCGAGCATACCGATGCAGCCGAATAAGACCGCGAAGTAGAGCAGAGTCGCCCAGTAGGGTATGTTCGCGAGCACGTTGGGAAAGAGGTCAAACACGTTCAACGCGCCATATACCAGCGGCAGCCAGCGCATCCAGCGCGGGACGAAGGTGCCACTGGGAAAGATGCAGAAGATGATGAACAGCGAGACCACCGCGAGAAAGTCGACGAACTGGATGGGCCACTGCCAGAACGGGGCGCTCTGCGATGGTGGTACGGTGGTGCCAACCAGCACCAGTGCCAGCGCGACAAGCAGCGCCATCCAGTCGTTGTGCCTGCGCCAGAAGATGACGATGCCGACCGCAAACCAGACCATTGCCGTTGCAATATTGAGCGCAATAACCATCGCCGCGTAGAAGCTGATGGGAATGCCGAAGCCGCGCAGGAACAACGCTCGCTCAGGCGTAAGCTGTCCGGGAACACACGCTCGCGCTATGCACAGTGCTTGCAGTTGAGCGTCATAGAGCGGCAGGCTGGTGAAGTAGATCAGCAGGGCGAGCAAGACAAAGGCGACCCAGGTTGTTCGCGCCAGCACCAGCCAGCGACCGCGCAGGTGAGTCGCTTCCGCGCCGCTTTCAACCGGGTTGTTATTTGACGCTGAAAACTGCTGTTTGTCCATGCCTCGACCCTTTAAGATGTTCAAATATTGGAAAACCCCAGCCCCAGGCCGCCCGTGCTCCCCCCAGGCCACCCGCCAGGGGTGGCCCTACTATAGACGCCCAGCCCTTGCATGCTCTGTGAGCCGCAGCGGAGTATAGTAGGCCCACCCCTGGCGGGTGGCCTGGGGCCTTGCGGGTGCCTGGGGCCATTCAATCGTCGTGTGCGCGATCAATTGGCACCTGCGATTTCCGCTATCCAAGAACAGAATGTTCTGTTTCGGCAAATGCGGATGGCTGGTTTGCCGGGAGTTTGGAGAGAGAGCTGGGCGCGTTCAGATTCGCGCCTTCGTCGACGCCTACGCCGTGACGCAGCACCAGTTCGCCACCGAGCCAGCCGGTACCACCTAAGAGCGCGGCTCCCAGGAAGGACAGCACATAGGCGGCGATAGATGGGTTGCTCATCGCGTGCAGGCGAGCGAACCAGCTAATCACGAACAGGGCGAGGATCAGGTAGTTTCCGGCCCCGTGCCAGATGCCCACCTTTTTGGCGCGGGTGCCTGCCGGAATGGCGAGCCAGTCGAGCGTGCCGACGATCGCCGCCAGCAGTCCGGTAATCAGACCAACCGTAATCATCCAGAAGGCGATCTGCGACCAGTACCCGTTGCCCGTGACAAAATGGACGATATCAAAAATGACGGAGGTGATGAGCAGCCCCAGTGGGAAGTTGACCATCATGGGGTGCATGGGATGTCCCATCGATTTCACCCTGGCTTCCATTGTCTTCTCCCTCTAATAGCGCAAGCGCGGCGCGGAGTGAACGTAGGTGTTGTCGCTCACCTGCTTGAGCAGGAAGTCGGCGACATCGGCGCGTGTGATCTTCGCGTTCATGCCGATGTGCAGCGGGTCGCCGGAGGTATAATGGCCTGTACCCGGGCCATTGGTCAGCCGGGCCGGGCGCACGATGATCCAGTCGAGGTCGCTCTGCCGGACGATTTTCTCCTGCCGCAC
>DASTKE010000594.1:0-2653 GCA_035716105.1 Ktedonobacteraceae bacterium
ACCAGCCCCTCCTGTTTTACGATATGAAAAGCGCACCCGGCAGGAATCGAACCTGCGACAGTCGACTTAGAAGGTCGATGTTCTATCCACTGAACTACGGGTGCATGGCGTCTTGAAACCGGCCTTTACTCGGCTTCAAGACACCACCATAATAACAATTCGCATTGCGATATGTCAAGCATTTTTTAACTGATCAAACCGGTGGGCAGGAACAGACGGTGCCGAATGAGCGGCACCGTCTGTTCCTGCCCACCTGTCTCATTAACCTTGACAACGAGGGGCGGAAAGCCTATAATACAATCAAATCCGAGTAGCTAAGTAAGGATTAGAGCAACAGAAAGCAGGCGCTTTCTGCATAGGGATATTCAGAAATCAGCCAGCATGGGAGTAAATCTATGAGTCAGGCATTTGATGTGGAGCAGCAGGACTATAGTCCTGGATTCCATGTAGCCGAAAACTATGTATTCAAGTCTCAAAGGGGCCTGAATCGCCAGATTGTCGAGCAAATCTCCGAAATGAAGGGCGAACCGGATTGGATGCGGAAGTTCCGCCTCAAGAGCCTTGACCTCTTCAACAAACGCCCAATGCCCACCTGGGGCGCAGATCTCTCCGGGATTGACTTCGACAATATCTTTTATTATGTCAAGCCGATGCAGGAGCAGGGCAAAACCTGGGAAGAGGTTCCAAGCGAGATCAAAGAAACCTTTGACCGCCTGGGCATTCCACAGGCCGAGCGTAAGTACCTGGCCGGCGTGACCGCGCAGTACGAGAGTGAGGCCGTCTACCACAAGGTACGCGAAGATCTGGAGAAGCTGGGCGTGATCTTCACCGATATGGACAGCGCACTGCGCCTCTACCCCGATCTGGTGAAGGAACACTTCGGCTCGATTATTCCGCCCTCCGATAACAAGTTCGCCTCGCTGAATAGCGCGGTATGGAGTGGTGGCAGCTTCGTGTACGTGCCGGAGGGCGTGCGCGTGGAGATTCCACTGCAAGCCTACTTCCGCATCAATACACAGAACATGGGCCAGTTCGAGCGCACGCTGATCATCGCCGCTCCTGGTTCCTACGTGCATTATGTGGAGGGCTGCACGGCACCGACCTACACCAGCGACAGCCTGCACAGCGCCGTCGTCGAGATTAAGGCCATGCGCGGGTCTCGTGTGCGCTACACGACCATCCAGAACTGGTCGAAGAACGTCTACAACCTCGTCACCAAGCGCGCCGCCGCCTATGGCGATGCGACGATGGAATGGGTTGACGGGAATTTAGGATCCAAGGTGACTATGAAGTATCCAGCCGTGCTCTTGATGGAACCGGGCGCTCGCGGTGACGTGCTTTCGGTCGCCTTCGCCGGTGATGGGCAGCACCAGGATGCCGGTGCCAAGATCACGCACCTCGCGCCGCACACCACCTCGCAGATCCTCTCCAAGTCGGTCTCGAAGGGAACGGGGCGCGCCTCCTATCGCGGACTGGTGCGCGTCAACCAGGGCGCTCACCACACCAAATCCAACGTGCGCTGTGACGCGCTGCTGCTCGACGAGGACGCCCGCACGGATACCTACCCAACCATTCGCGTCGAGGAGAACCAGACCGAGATCGGCCACGAGGCCACTGTCTCGAAGGTTGGCGAAGATCAGCTCTTCTACCTGATGAGTCGCGGCCTGGACGAGTCCGAAGCCTACTCGCTGATCGTCAACGGCTTCATCGAGCCGATCACGAAGGAACTCCCAATGGAGTACGCGGTCGAACTCAACCGCCTGATCCAGTTGGAGATGTCTGGCAGCGTCGGCTAAACCAACATAAGAGAAGAACACAGAGAGACGCCCAACGGCTTTGCTGTTGGGCGTCTCTCTGTATCTGTGAAACTACTGGGTAGGTGCAGCTCTTTTTTGCGTGGAGGATGCAAGCAAGAAAGGCACCCGCAAGGGGCCACCCAGCCACTTCCACCCTTCCCCTGCCTCTACGTCCGTCCGTGGGAGGCAGGTAGAGGCAGGGGAGGAGAGGTGGATGATGGGTGGCCCCTTGCGGGTGCCTTTGCTCCCCTATCTACTCGCCGCCAAACACTGACTGGCACCGTTGTGTTCATTTACACCCTGGACAATCACCCTTTCCCCTGCTACGATAGAGCATATCTTCTACCTGGAAAGGATGGATGTTTGCTATGACCCGGTTGGAAACGTATATCGCGGAGAATGAGAACCGCTTTCTGGAAGATTTGAAGGGCTGGCTGCGCATACCCAGCATCAGCACGCTGCCTGAGTACGCGGGCGATGTCCAGCGAGCGGCGGAGTATGCCGCCGACCAGTTGCGGCACATCGGCTTCGAGCAGGTGCAGATCATTCCCACACAGGGCCACCCGCTCGTCTATGGTGAATGGCTTAAAGCGCCTGATAAGCCTACGCTGCTTATTTACGGGCATTACGACGTGCAGCCCGTCGACCCGCTCAATTTGTGGGAATCGCCCCCGTTCGAGCCGACCATTCGCGGCGGCAACCTCTACGCTCGCGGCGCTGCCGACGACAAGGGCCAGACCATGCTCGTGTTCAAGGCGCTGGAGTCGCTGATGACCGTCAATGGAAAACTGCCTATCAACGTGCGCGTGCTGATCGAGGGCGAGGAAGAGGCTGGCGGCGAATCCATCGAACATTAC
>DASTKE010000595.1:0-4036 GCA_035716105.1 Ktedonobacteraceae bacterium
GGCGGGCGACCATCAAGGCCCACCCCACCCAGCCTCACCTCCCTCGCCCCTACGGATATCCTGTTTCTCCTCAATGGAGGGAGAGCCAGAGCAAGCTAGCTGTTTGCGTGTTTCAAGGATGCGGCGCGGAATATGCGCCCATACTTTAGAAGATAGATAAGGTGGGAATGCTCGATGAACGGTAGTTTGGGGATTCAAAACATTGATACTGAGGCTGTTTTAGAGAACATCCGGCGCTTCAGTGTCGAAACGCCCTCGTGGGGCTATGGAGATTCAGGGACGCGCTTCAAGGTGTTTCACTGGCCCGGCGCGGCTCACAATTTGCGCGAGAAGCTGGAAGATGCGGCCCAGGTTCAAGCGGTAACGGGAGCCTGTCCTGGCGTTGCCATTCACATTCCCTGGGATATGGAGGAGGACTGGCGAGCGGTCAAAGACTATGCTCAATCGCTTGGTCTGCATATCGGCGCGGTCAATCCGAACCTCTTCCAGGAGGATGATTATCGCTTTGGTAGCCTCTGCCATTTCGATGCGCGGGTACGGCAGCGGGCGATAGAGCATGTGATGGAATGCATCCAGATTGCTCAGCAGGTAGATTCGCAGGTTATTAGCCTCTGGCTGGCCGATGGCACCAACTATCCCGGACAGGATGACCTGCGCCGCCGCCGCCATCGTCTGCTGACCTCCCTGCAGGCAATTTACGCGGCCCTGTCCCCTGGAATGCGCCTGTTGATCGAGTACAAGTTCTTCGAGCCAGCCTTCTATTCCACCGACTTGCCCGACTGGGGAACATCGCTGCTGATGGCGCAAAAGCTGGGGTCGCAGGCCGATGTGCTGGTGGATACCGGCCACCACCCACTGGGAACCAACATCGCGCAGATCGTCGCGCAACTGCTCGACGAGAACCGTTTGGGCGGCTTCCACTTCAACGACCGCAAGTACGCCGATGACGACCTGATTGTCGGTTCGCAAAACCCGTTCGAGCTTTTCTGCATCTTCAACGAGATCGTCGGCGCAAGCGCCGATGGCAATGCCAACGCGGGCCGCATCGCCTACATGATCGACCAATCGCACAACATCGAGCCAAAGATTGAGGCCATGATCCAGAGTGTGCTCAATGTCCAGGTCGCCTACGCCAAAACGCAACTGGTCGACCGACCGGTGCTGCGCAAGGCACAGGAGGCTGGCGATGTGCTGGGAGCCTATCGCGTCTTGCAAGCGGCGTTTGAAACGGATGTGCGCCCGCTGCTGGCCGAGGTACGTGTTCGTCAGGGACGCGACCCCGACCCCATCGCGGCCTTCCGCGCCAGTGGCTATGCTGAACGAGTGACGCGGGAACGTTTTGCCGCTGCCACGCACAGCGGCTATCCCGGCGCGTAAGCTTCTCACTGTCTGCGAATGGAGAAAGAAGTTTCAATTGTACTGGAAAGAGGGGTGCAAGTAATTCATGTGTTGAGTGAAAGGAATAAGGGAAGCCACCCGCAAGGGGCCACCCGACCCATCCACCCCGCCCCTGGCTCTACATCCCATTCCCGTCTTATTCCTTGACATTCGCCACATGAATTACTTGCGACCCTCACTGGAAAAGGGTTCGCTACTATGGCATCTGAGACTATGCCGAGCGTACTGGCTCAATTAGTTGCCCGTTCGCGCAGGCTGGGCGCGGACCGCACCGTCTGTAACTGGGGTGGTGGCAACACCTCCGCCAAGTCCGGTGAGATCGATTTTCGCGGTCGCCCGGTGCGTGTCCTGTGGGTCAAAGGCTCCGGCTCAGACCTCGCGACCGTCACTGAAGCATCATTTACCGGGCTGCTGCTTGGTGACGTGCTGCCCCTGCTCGAACGCGAGCGCATGAGCGACAGCGCGATGGTGGATTATCTCGCGCACTGTTTCTTTGAGCCGGGCCGTCCACGCCCCTCCATCGAAACGCTGCTGCACGGCTTCCTGCCGTTCGCGCACATTGATCACACCCATGCCGACGCGACGAACTACTTTGCCTGCGCCGCCAATGGCGAGGCGCTCGCCCGCGACTGCTTCGGCGATAACCTGATCTGGATACCGTATCGTCGTCCCGGCTTTGGATTGGCACGCGGGGTGGCGCAGGCGGTGCGCGCCAAACCCGCCGCGAAGCTCGTCATCCTGGCAAAACACGGCCTCATCACCTGGGGAGACACCGACGAGGCATGTTACGCCTCAACACTGGCAACCATTGCCCAGGCGCGTGAGTACGTGGAGGAGCGCATTCACCGCGCAGACCGCCCTGTTTTCGGCGGTGTCCGCGTCCCTGTGCTGAGCGTTGAGGCTCAGCACGATATCGCGGCGCAGATCGCCCCCGTCTTGCGTGGGCTGGTCTCGGCTGAGAAACGCCAGGTGCTGCGCTACGAGGACGACGAAGATGTCTTAACCTTTGCCAGCAGCCAGGACGCGCCGCGACTGACAGGCATAGGCGCTGCTTGCCCCGATCATCTCGTTCACACCAGGCCCTGGCCTCTGCTGGTGGACTGGACGCCGGAGCAAGGCGTCGAGGTGCTTCCAGAGGCATTGCGTTCAGGCGTAGCCGCGTATGTAGCGAAGTATCAGCGTTACCTGAATGAAAACGCACAGCAGAACCTCGATCCGGATGCTGCAACGCCGGTCTATCGTGCAACCGATGCCGCAGCCGACCCGCATCCCCGTGTCATTCTGATACCCGCCGTGGGCATGTTCACGACCGGCAAGGATGCTATGATGGCCGACGTTTCGGCCCAACTCTATCATCGTGCCATCGCGGTCATGCGCGGTGCGGAGGCATGTGGTGGCTTTATCTCTCTCGACGCCGCCGAGAGCTATGCCGTTGAATACTGGCCGCTGGAGCAATACAAGCTCAAACTGGTCCCGCCGGAGCGGGAGTTCGCCCGGCACGTGGCGCTGGTGACGGGCGCGGCAGGCGGTATCGGCTCGGCCATTTGCCGACGCCTGGCTCAAGATGGCGCTCACATCGTTGCCACCGATATCGACCTTGCCGGTGCGGAGCAACTGGCAGCGTACCTCAACTCGCACTATGGCGGCGGGCGGGCTGTGGCTGTGGCTGTGAAGATGGATGTTACCAGCGAAGAGAGCGTACGAGCGGCCTTTGCGCAGGCCGCGCTGGCTTTTGGCGGCGTTGATATAGTCGTCAATAACGCCGGGCTGGCTTCTAGCGCGCCGATTACCGGGACGAGCCTGGCGGAGTGGAACAAAAACTGGCATGTGCTGGCTACTGGCTACTTTCTGGTGGCACGCGAGGGTTTCCGGCTCATGCAGGCGCAGGGGCGAGGTGGTAATCTGGTCTTCATTGCCAGCAAGAACGCGCTGGTGGCTGGCAAAAACGCCTCGGCTTATTCGACAGCGAAGGCGGCGGAGGCTCATCTGGCGCGCTGTCTTGCCGAGGAGGGCGGACAGTTCGGTATTCGTGTCAACACTGTCAATCCCGATGCGGTGCTGGCCGGGTCGCGCATCTGGGATAGCGCGTGGCGGCAGGAGCGGGCGGCAACCTACGGCGTGGCCCCTGACCAGTTGGAGGAGGTCTACAGAAAGCGCACTACGCTGGGGGTCAATATCCTGCCGGAGGACATCGCCGAGGCCGTAGCATTCTTCGCTTCGCCCACGCGCTCCGCCAAGAGCACCGGCAACATCCTGAACGTTGATGGGGGTGTCGCGGCGGCCTACCCGCGCTGAGTTGTACCGGGAGAAGAGAGGATAATTCATGACGGCACGCAACGTGGCAGCGGTCGACCTGGGGGCCGAGAGTGGGCGTGTAATGCTGGCTCGCTTCGATGGGCAACGCCTGAGCCTGGAGGAGGTATATCGCTTCCCCAACCGTCCGGTGATGCTGCACGGACACCGCTTCTGGAATATTCTCTCACTGTGGGACGAAACCCTGACCGGGCTGCGTAAAGCACGCCAGCTCGCGGGAACGCTGGATAGCATTGGCGTCGATACCTGGGGGGTTGATTACGGTCTGTTGAATGCCGGGGGCTTCCTTCTCGGTCAGCCTTTCCAGTATCGCGACCATCGCACG
>DASTKE010000596.1:0-6986 GCA_035716105.1 Ktedonobacteraceae bacterium
GATCGTTGGCCTGCACAGTGACGAGCACGCGGCCTGCTTCAAGCTCGCGCTGGTAGTGATGGGCTTCCTCCCTGGGGATGCCCATGCCTGCGAACGCGCCCAGTAGACCGCCGGTGACGGCTCCGATGGCAGCGCCGCCGATGGCAGTGACGATAATGCCACCCGCGAGCGCCGGGCCGATGCCGGGTATCAAAAGCGCGGCTACCGCTCCAACCAGGCCACCAACAATGCCGCCGCCGACCGCGCCTTCCGCTTCATTGCCCGTCACTTTCGTCACCTGAATGCTTGAGTCTTCAATGTTTTCCGCGTTTTCCATGTGTTGCGGGTGTATTTGCGCAGCGCTGGTTATCTCATCATGAGCAGGTATTGCTTGCGCCTGGGCTTGCTCTGCCGGAGGTGTCTGGGCGTGTTGGGGATGCTGGAAGCGGTCGACAACCGCTTCGGAGAGCGGAAGGGCGCTTTCCAGGGCCGCGCTGGCCTCGGTAGGGCCAAGTCCGGGCAGCAAAACGGCATCAGCCGCGCCCATCACGCCGCCCACGATGCCACTGACAACACCTTTACTGCCCTGGTGTCCACGCAGTATGTAGCCAAGCTGGTCATCGCGAAAACCGGCCTCTTTCAGGGCGGAAATGGCCTGCTCCGCCTGCTGGTGGTTTTCAAAGACGCCCACCACTGTCGAACGTTCTGTCATTTTCTCGTGTGTCTCCTTTGTTGTAGAACTTAACAATACACGAACGATGGTGGGAAAAAGTTGCACCCATCCTCCCGTAGGCACCGATTTATCGGCCTGGGATGCAGGCCGATAAATCGGCGATGCGCTCGATAAATCGGTGCCTACGCTGGAGCAGAGCTACCAGGACGGTGCCGCTTGCGCAGAGGAGGCCACCGGTGGCGAGGGTCAGGGGAGCGCCGATGGTTTGGGCGACCCAACCGGCGACCAGGGTGCCGAAGGGCCCCAGGCCGAAGTTGACCATTACCCAGATGCTCAAGACGCGCCCGCGCATGTCTTCGGGAGTCATGGTCTGCACCGTCGTGTTGGTAACGGTGGTCGATGCTACTGTGCAGGAGCCGAGCAGGATCAGCAGCGGGATGGCCGTTTGCTGGCCATGCGAGAGCGCGAAGGCGAGAGCAGTGACACCGCCCGCGACGCAGAGCATAATCAAGACACGCAGGCTGTGCTCCATACGCTGCGTGAAGAGCACGATGAACACCGCTCCCAGTAACGCGCCGAGGCCAGCAGCCGCGTTGAGAATGCCCAGGCCCGTCGCACCGATATGGAAGATGTCGCGGGCGAAGATTGGCAACAGCGTGGTGTAGGGGAAGACGAGGAACGCGATCAGAAATTGCAGCAGCAGCACCACTTGCAGCAGCGGTCGCTTGCGGGCATAGTTGACGCCCACGCTGAGGTCGCGCCACATGCTCTGCCGCTTCGCGCTTAGCGCGTGAAGGTGTTTCGGGCGCAGGAAGAGCAGGGGAATGATGACCGCCAGGTAGCTGAGGGCGTTGAGGTAGTAGTTTCCGGCGATGCCGACCATCGCGATGGCGAAGCCCCCAATGGCGGGGCCAATGACTCGCGAGAGGTTGAACTGCGTGGAGTTCAGGGCGATGCCTTGCTTGAGTTCGCCCGGCTCAATCAGTTCGCCGATGAATGCCTGCCACGCGGGCCAGCCGATGGTGCTAAACGTGCCATTGATGAGCGCCATCAAAATGATCTGCCAGACGGCGATGATGTGCAGCGTGGTCAGGATGCCAAGCAGCGTAGCGGTACACATGTAGACCGTCTGCGTCAGCAGCAGCAGCAGGCGGCGGTTGAAGCGGTCGGCGATGACGCCGCCGAAGAGCGAAAGAATAATGTTGGGCAGCGTGGCAGCGAAACCGACGAAGCCGAGCAGCAGGGCCGAGTTGGTTAGTTGGAGTACCTGCCAACCCTGCCCTACCGTCTGTACCCAGAAGCCGATGCTGGAAAGAAATGCGCCGAGCCAGAAGATGCCGAAGTCTCGTTCGGCCAGTGGATGCAGGGAGGTGGGAAGCGTAAGAAATTTGCGTTTTGCATAGATTTGAGGTAGCGCCATGAGAAAAAAGGTCCTTCATAGATATGTGACTAACCGCTCAGGACTGCTCATTGCTCGCTACGTATCGACAGGGGCGCGCCTGTTCCAATGCAGAAGGCAGCCAGCGATAGCGCGGCCTGCGACCGCGACACCTCTGGCTGCCCTCTTCATTGAAAACAACGTATTTTTAGGAAACACATAGCCATAGCGTTATAGCGAGAGACTGTAACGCTATGGCTGCAATGCCTGGAAAAAACGCCGATAGGCTGCGCAACGCTGAGCAGCCCTGAATGGTATTTGTTAGGATATCTCCAGTATAGTCATATGATGTGGCAATGTGCAAGGTACAAAACGCCCAGTATATGAGGAATAATATGTGTATGAGGTATCTGAGGACGAAGAGAGTCATCCCAGGTTGTAGATTTCAGCAGGCCACCCGCAAGGGGCCCTCCATCCTCCCACACCCCGCCCCTGGCTCTGCATGCTCCCGAGAGCGTTTCCCAAAAACCTTCCCGTACCATCCCCTTGCGGGTGGCCTGTCGAGCTTTTTTAGATCGCTCAGAAATTTGGAATGACTTCTCTTCTTTTTGAGACCCCTCAACGCCCGACGGCTTTGATGCGTTCGGGGCGTCGCACGAAATAGTAGATGAGCGCGCCGATGAAAGGGGCCAGCAGAATGACCAGGAGCCAGGCGATGCGGTCGTTGCCCTCTGCGGGTTCTTTGGTGAGGCAATCGATGAGTATCCAGATCCAGAAGATGGCCGCGATCACCATGATACCATTCATGCCACGGAAGAGAATAAAGAAAAGCCAGGGAAATGGATTGAAGAACGTCATAGAAAATCTCCTTACCCGGTTGTTGAGACAGTCCTCTCGCTAAGGAATTGACGTAATTTTGGCTTCCTTTGTTCCTACGATTGAAAGAAGGTTAAGTTGTAAAAACAGAGCGGAAGAGAGCCAGCGTACGCAGCACGCTGGCTCTCTTCCGCTCTGTTTTTACAACTTAACCCACAAGTCCTATCTGGTTGCTCACTATGATACAGGATGATATAATTGCCACGGCAATATGAGCAAGAGGGAACCCCGCTGGAAAGCCAACCTGCCAGTAAAAGATGAGAATGAGACGAAATGGGCAAGAAACTCGTAGTGTTGCTTCTCACGTTAACAGTCTTAGCCGTCCTTTCCGGCGGCTATGTCGTGGGTGGCTTGCAGGCGTATGCGCACCTTCAAAAAGACAGCCTGGCTGACAGCGAGCACTGCGGTGGGCAGTCTCCTGTGCGCATCTGTGTGAAGGCTCCCCCGGCGGTCTTCAGCGCTTTTTATCCCTCCGATGTCGCCACACAGGCCCCGCTCTTTACGGTAACATATAGCAGCAGCACACCAGTGTCGTTAGTGGTGAGTGTGGGTGTCGTCAATTTTACGCAGTCCTCTTCGCAGACCGTCAATGCCACCTCTACGACGCAGACGCTCAGTTTCGTGCCTCCCCTGCTTAGTCGCCAGGTACTGCGCAATCTGACGAGTGAGCAGAATACCTCGCTGCAAGTGCAGGTGACAGACACGCATAAGCACCTGTATTATCTGAATGATATCCCGCTCTTGCTGCATTCGCGCTGGTTGATGCAGTGGGTCGCCACCAATCGTCTGCTCATCGGGGCCTGGGTGACGCCCAATGATCCGTCGGTCAGGGCGCTGGTGCTGAAGGCTGCGACACATTTGAGTATGGAGCCACCAAACGCGCCGACCGCCATGATTGGCTACACGGGTGCCACGCGCCAGCAGGTGATGGCGCAGGTCAATGCCATTTACGATGCGCTCCGGCTCGACTACCACATTCGCTATGTGCAGGCCAGCATTCCCTACAGCGGCCCCGGCAGCAGCGCGGTGGCAACACAGGAGATCAAACTGCCGTTCGAGGTGTTGCAGCAGCGCAGCGGCATGTGCATCGAACTGACAACCTTGATGGCTTCGGCGGTGGAAAGCATTGGACTGCACGCGGAAATCGTGATTGTGCCTGGACATGCCTTTCTCGGCGTCGCCACGACCCCCGGCGGCTCGCATGTCGAATACTGGGACGCGGTGAAAGTCAATGATGGTGTGGCGGCTGACTCGGATAACATCTACACCGATAACGAGTACGCACAGAACGCGAAGATGCATACTATTGTGGATACCATCTCGCTGAGCGATGCCAGCAGCGCGCATATTGGGGCTATGCTGTAAAGAGAGGAGGTGAGAGACATGAGCAATGTAGATTTTCCAACCTGGTTTAGCGTTGGTTGCTATGGTGGGTTGATCTGCTGTATGTTCGCTATCGCCGCCGACGCGCTCTATGCCACATTGCGGCGGCGCGGCACCACCCAGCAATTGAGCGGGGCGATTGTCACCTGCGTCATCTCTGCACTGCTGCTCTTGCCTGCTATCCTCTGGTACAACCTGCGTTTCAGCGTCGAACTGTCGTCACTTGCCGTCGCGGAGGTCGAGGTGGCCCTGGTCTATGTTGTGCTCTGCGGCTGGTTTTTGCCGCTTGGTGCCACTGCCGCCTATTGTCTCTTCACGCTGCCCCGAACCTCGATTACCTCTGTCCATATTCCCAGTCAGAAGCGCACAACCCGCATCGATCCTTCTTCCGAGACGATTTCGCCGCCGCGCCGCCAGCCGGGCGTCCCTGTTCCAAACGTCTTTGACGAGGATACGCCCTGGGGCTGGCTGGAGCATCGCAATGGGCGCTTTCAGGGGCAGCGGCTTGAGCTGTGCCGGGCCATCGTGACAATAGGGCGCGGAGAAGAGAACGATATCTGGCTGGACGACGATATGGCCTCGCGCCATCATGCCGAGCTGGCCTGGGATAAGGGCAAAGTCTACATTACTGACTGCGATAGTCTCAATGGCGTGTTGCTGAACGGGCGGCGTATTGTCAATGCCGGGCTGGTGGAAAAAGGGGATGTACTGGAAATCGGCTCTCATCGTCTTCTCTTTGATTTTGCGCAGGCTCCTGGTTCGCTCGGCGAGCAGGATGATCCCCTGGCACACCATGCGTGGCCCTTCTCACCGCATTCCATCACCAATACCGAACTGCCACCCACGCGGCCATTAGAGCCAGCCAGCGCTCAAACACAGGAGTACGCGACAGAGCGCGAGGAAGCTCAGTCGGGAAGGGCAGTGGAACAGGTGGAACAAATGGGGCAACATGTGAACCTGCCAGTGCTGAGCATACGAGAGAGGCCAACGCGGGAATGGGAAGACACGGCCCAGCTTGAACGTGTGACGCCCCTGCCCCTGCCATCGCTGATCGAGGGTGCGTTTTTGATTTGCAATGGCGAGATGGAGGACAGGGCTTTTCTGCTCGACCGGCCCGTCATCACCATCGGACGCGGCTCCGAGAGCGATATTGTGATTAACGATGCCTCGATTTCGCGGCGGCACGCGCAGGTATTGCGCCAGCTCAGTGGCAATTACATTCAGGACCTCGCCAGCCGTAACGGCAGTACCATCAACGGCGAGCCATTATTTGAGCCACATCTGCTCCAATCTGGCGATGTTGTCTGCCTGGGTAATATCCGGCTGGAATATACCTCTGTGCAGGCGGCGCGTACCGCGCCCATCCCATTTATCCTGAGCACTCCACCTCTTGCGCGTCCCGCCAGCGGCCCCACCCCGCTGCGTTTGCCCAGCAAACCCAGGATGAGTCAATAGAAAAAAGAGCACTCCCGAATTTCTGAGCGACCTGAACACGTACCACTCTCATCCCCAGGCCACCCGCAAGGGGTGGCCCTACTATACACCGCACAGCCTTACAAGCTGCATGGTAACGTCTATAGTAGGGCCACCCCTTGCGGGTGGCCTGCCCGGGCTTCAGTTAACGCCTATGGGGGAGGCCCCTTGCGGGTGGCCTGCTGGGATATCTCATTCGGGATGACTTATGTTTTTGTTGTAAAATAGAATCTAAAAAGGACGAATTATGCAACAACAGCACTATCCGGCTCAGGGATTGTGGTGGCAGGAGGGAGTGATCTACCAAATCTACCCGCGCAGCTTTATGGATGGCAATGGGGATGGCATTGGCGACCTACTCGGCATCATCTCTAAACTGGATTATCTCTCCTGGTTGGGCGTCGATGCCATCTGGCTTTCGCCCATCTATTCCTCGCCAATGGTCGATTTCGGCTATGATGTGAGCAATTACGTCGATATCGACCCCATCTTTGGCAATCTGGCGACGTTTGATAGGCTGGTTGTGGAGGCCCACCGGCGCGACATCAAGATCATCATGGACTATGTCCCCAGCCATACCTCGGATCTGCATCCCTGGTTCCTCGAATCTCGTTCCTCGCGCAGCAATCCTAGACGTGACTGGTACGTGTGGGCCGATGCGAAGCCAGATGGCTCGCCGCCCAACAACTGGCTGGCAAGCTGGGGCGGCTCAAGCTGGCAATGGGATGAGACGACGCAGCAATACTACCTGCACTCGTACCACGTCAAAATGCCCGACCTCAACTGGCGCAATCCAGAGGTGAAGGCGGCCCTTTTCGACGTGGCGCGCTTCTGGCTGGACAGGGGCGTCGATGGCCTGCGCATCGACTCGGCCCAGCGCATTATGAAGGATCCGCTTTTGAGGGATAATCCACCAAATCCCGACCGGCAGGTGCTAGTCGGCATCTATAAATCGCTGGGCGAATATGACTCGCAACTGCATGTGAACGACAAGGGACACCCCGACATTCATGGCGTCTACCGCGAACTGCGCCAGTTGCTCGATAGCTATGGTGACACGTCCCCACGCATGATGATAGGAGAGATGCACATTTTCGACTGGTCCGAGTGGGCCAGCTATTATGGTGCCACCCTGGACGAGATGCATATGCCGCTCAACGTCCGTTTGCTCGGCCTGTCCTGGCAAGCGGAGGCGCTGCGGCAGGTGATCGCCGCCATCGAGGG
>DASTKE010000597.1:0-4058 GCA_035716105.1 Ktedonobacteraceae bacterium
CCGCCGGGAGAGGCCAGCGCGGGCGAGCACAAGGTATCGCCCCTACGACTTCCCCTCCTTGCCTCTCCACGCCTTAGCCAGCCTGTCCCAGGCCGGGACGCTCAACGGTAAACTCGGTACGAATGCCGCGCATATCGAGTGAAAAGAGGTGGCGCACCTCCGTCACGTAATACTTGCCACTGAACAACGGCCCCAGTTCCAGCAATTCCAGCTTCGTGCCGACGCGCATCTGGCTGGTGATGTCCGCCACACCGTGTCCCACAACAAAGCGGCGCGCACTGATCTTCATGAAGGACTCGGCCTGCGCCTGGGCCTCCTGGCTGCCGAGAGGAACTGTATGCACAAGCGATTCCTTGCGCGTCCCAAAGGCTGTTGCCAGGATGCTGGGGCCGCTCGTGTCCCCGTTCAATTCGCCGCCCAGCACATCGGCGCTGGCCTCGTGCTGGATCATCGTCTTGCCCCCCACATCCCAGCCGCTCACGCTCACGCTGGTGCGCTGGTGCGCCAGGTCGGCCAGAACGGAGAAAGCGCGCACCTCGCGCCCATACGCCAGGCTCAACGAACCGCCAGCGCGTTTCGTATGCGCGACAGCATTGAGCTTCTTGCCATCCATCCACAGTTCGGCATCGATGGTCCGCGCTCGCTCGCGCAGAAAGGCCAGGTCGCTCAGATTGAGCTGCGCCAGCACCTTATATTGCGGGCCGCTCACATCCACGTTCGGACTCAACCCCTGCTCACTGGCGATCTGCCTGATAACATCAGCATCGCTCACATCCGTGAACGTGCGCGTGCGCCGCGTCATGCGCAGATCCTGAAAGCGATCCTCGGCCAGCACGTTGAGTTCCGGCGAGCGGCCCTCCAGAAAGTTGGCCTCCAGCGCCATTATCCGCCCATCGAAGAGCGTATCCGTGCCGTATTTCACTGTGAACGACTTGCCAAAATCGATGACCTTGCGGTCAAAGTAGAGAAAGCTCTGGCTCCCCTTCACGTCTCCCCAGTTGCCAAAGAGGGCTTCACAGCGATAGAGTCCATTGCTGTTCTCAATGATGAGCATACCCAGCAGCCCTTCGGCTACGGCTGGCAGCGTTTGACCATCAACCAGAAAGGTTGGTCGCGCATCCTGCAATACACTGGTACCTGCCATATCGCCCTCTCCCGCCTTTCCTCAATACGCCCACACGCGCTTGAGACGCTTGATCTCGTGATGGACGATGCGCTCGACCTCCTGGGGAGTCAGGGCTGCCGCCGCTGCCGTCTCGTCCTGGGGCTTCTCCGCGCTCTTCTGCTCACCCTGCGCCGGTTCAGGAACTACCTCAAATTCGTGAATAACGACCGTCATACGCGCCTCCCTCCGATGAATCGGATGGCTACCATGTTCCGCTCTCTCATGAATGGATATACCTGTCTACGATATGCCAGCGCTCAGCGAGCCGGAGACGCCAATTGAGCTATCCGCGCCGAGCGAACCTGAGACGCTGAGCGAGCCACCAACACCGGCGCTGGCGGAAATGCTTGCGCCGAACGAACCGGTTATGCCAGCATTTAAATTGAGCAACTGCCCCGTCTGGAGCAGGCGCGGGTTGTCGATGCCGTTGGCAGCCGCCAGCGACTGCCAGTCCACGCCGCCGCCGATGCTGGCCGCGAGGTTTTGCAGGTTGGAACCGCCGGGGGCCGCGGTCATCGGCGTCGTTCCCGGTGTCGTCCCGCCTGGCCCACCACCACTGTTCGCCGCCCCGGTCGATGGCGTGGGCGCGAGCAATTTCTGGCCCGACATGCTCAACGACATGCTCGCACGCAAAGGCTTGCCATCGTGCGAGAAGAATTCAAGCGACTCCTCAAGCGACTCCACCACGCCTTCAAACTTGAACGAACCCCAGATGAAACGCATGCCCGGCGGTACAGGCGGTTTGACATTTTCCTGCTGCGTGATGAAATAGACAACATCGCTGGTGAGTAGGCGCACATCGTCGACCTGCTCTTTGCCCTCCGGCAGCGACGCCGTGGAGGTGACATCAAACCAGAGTTGCAGCGAGAGCTTGATCGAGCCGCCGCCCACGAACTGCTTGGGCTTGGTGCTGCTCTTATCGCCGCCACTGGTCGAGGTCGATTGATTCGAGTAGCTCAGCTTCAATGTTTCAGGGTTGAACTGCACCTTGACCTGCTTGCCGCCGGATTTCTCGTCCTTAAAATCGGCCTGCATTTCGTGCAGTTCCGCCTTGGCCAGTTTCATGGTATCAGCCATTATTACCCCCTCCGCCGGGCTTTTTGAGTGTGAGCGATTCGTAAGCCAGTTGCAGTTCCTCGATGGCGATGATGCCGTCTTTGCCGTTGAGGGGAGGTGCCTTGAGCTTGACCGGCATACAGCGTTTCAGCATGAAGCGGGCGCGCTCCGTCGTGCCATCGGCGGCCAGCAGCACCACCTCCGCCCGTTTGGCGCGCAGCCGACCGTCCTGCAGCGTGGCGTTGAACCAGTCCCACAGATCGAACGTGGCGGTCATGCCGCGCTTGAGCGTGAGCTGACCATAGGCGAACGGCCCCGTCAGGCGAATCTGCTCGCCATTGTTGCCGCCCTCGCGGATGGTCTTCACCTCCATAGTCATCTCCAGGCCGTCGCACTCTGAGAAGGACGCGCTGCACACCTCCTGCGCAATGCCCGGCACCTCGATCTCGACGGAGAAGTTAAACGAGGTGAATGGATAGCGCACCGTCTCATTGGCCGGATTTCCCATGTCTTACGATACCTCCGTAATGGTCGCACCACCGCTGCTTTGCAGCACCAGGCGCACCGTTAAGAACGTTAAAGGCAATGATGGCGCGACCTTCAACTCCACCAGAAAACGCCCCTGATCCGCCTGCTGCGGTGTGTTCAGGCTCTGGTCAACAACCACCTGGAACGATGTCGCGGACGTGTCGCCCGCGAAAGCGCCGCGCAGAAACAGCAGTTCAAGCATCTCCTCAAAGCTACGCTCCACCTTGCGCCGGAACGCGGCATTATTTGGCTCAAAGACGTAGGTCATCCCCTCGCGCAGGGCCATTCTGCGCAGCAAGATGAGCAGGCGGCGCACATTGAACGGTCGCAGGTCTTCATCCTGGCTGAGCGTGTCGGCATTGAGCGCGAGGAAGCCGCGTGGCTCCTGGCGAATCAGGTTCACCTGCAGGTCTTGCAAGCGCTGCCAGTTCGTGCGCCTGATGTCCGGCGTCAAGCCGACCGTGTCCAGCAGGGGTATATTGGCAGGCGCAACCCAGGCCCCGCGATTGATGGCGCGCTGCGCGATGACGCCGCAAATGGCCCCGTCCGGCGGCACCCTATCAACGGCTCCCGGCAGTTGATCGTCGAGCGCGAACAGCCAGGGATGGTAGAGCGCGCCATAGCTGTAGGCCATTGCCTCGCCAGAGCCGAGCGGCGGCACTTCCGTTGGCGGCACGGTATCTACCAGCGCCTTGAGGCTGGCAATATGCCCGAACACCTGCTCGTCCTGGTAGCTCTCCGGCAGTGCCAGCAGCGCGCAGATATCGCCGCGGGCGGCGCACAGGCGCAGGAGCGCTCGTTGCACAGCCAGGAGCGTCGCAGCATCTTCACCGCCCGCGTCGTTTTGCGCTTTGAGCCGCCAGTTCCGCGACTGCTGGATCGAGACGGCAATGCCGTTTGACCACGCGCTCATCAACCCATTCACCTCCGCACGCACCCGGTAGAAATAGCGGCCATGTGGATGCTCATACAGAATGGTCTCGCCATCCTGGCCCGTGTAGATGCTCACAGCGTCCGGGTACGCCTCGCTCGTCGCCTCCTGAAGCGTGTAAATCGTCTCCCGCTGCTTGTCCCCGCTCACCTGCTCCCAACCCAGCGTAAATGTCCCCAGTTCATCGGGTGGATGCACGGCAAACAGGCGCGGAGTCTGAACAACCGGCTGGTAGCAAGCGATAAACATTGGCATCGCAGCCGACTGGCTTGCTGTCTCCTCTGCCCCGGTCTCGGTGGGAACAGGTACATCTTGTACGGGCGGCGCATCCGGTACAGCAGACAGCTCCCACCCGCGCTGAATGGCATCTGGCACAGC
>DASTKE010000598.1:0-5566 GCA_035716105.1 Ktedonobacteraceae bacterium
TGCATAGTAAAACGAACACTGGCAATGACGCATCGCGTCATTGCCAGTGTTCGTTTTACTATGCATTCCTCGTTATGAGGAAATATGGCCGCCAGTCATGAGAATGCCGAGCTGCTCTTCGGTAGCGTCTGGCGAGACGATATCGACGATCTTGCCCTCGTACATGACCGCGATACGGTCGGAGAGCGAGCGAATCTCGTCCAGTTCCGCCGAGACGAGTAGGACAGCCTTCCCCGCGTCGCGCTGCTCGATCAGGCGTCGATGGATGAATTCGATGGCACCGATATCGACGCCGCGAGTCGGCTGGGACGCGATCAAGGTGGCTGGGTCGCTGGAAAACTCGCGCGCAATGATGATCTTTTGCTGGTTGCCGCCGGAGAGCGAGCGCGCCGAGGCAGAGGCCGAGGGCGTGCGCACGTCGAACTCCGTGATGAGCCGCTTCGCCCAGGCCGCGATATTGCGCAGGAGCAGAACAAAGCCTGCCCAGGAGAACTGCGGCCAGCGCTGCCGTCCCAGGATCATGTTATCCTCGATAGAGTCGGTCAGCACAAGGCCGCTGCCCCTGCGGTCTTCAGGAATGTGGGCTACGCCTGCCCTGCGCACCTGGCGTGCATTCATGGTCGTGATATCTTCTACCTTGCCTGCCTGCCCCTTTCCGGCGGGCATGAGGAGAATGCGTCCGCTGGTGATTTTGCGCATTCCAGTCACGGCCTCGGCCAGTTCGGATTGGCCGTTGCCCTCGACACCGGCGATGCCCAGGATTTCGCCCGCGTGAACATCGAAGGTCACGCCGTGCAATATCTCCAGGCCGCGATCCGATTCCGCGTACACATCCTCGACGTGCAGCACAACCTGACCGGGATGCGCGGGTGTCTTGTTGACGCGCAGCAACACTTCGCGCCCGACCATCATGCGTGCGATCTCCGCCTGGTTTGTCTGGCTGGTGACGAGTTCGCCCGCGTTTTTGCCGCGCCTCAGCACCGTGATGGTATCGGAGAGTTCCAGCACCTCGCGCAGTTTATGCGTGATGAAGATGATGGTTTTCCCCTGAGCCACCAGGCCGCGCAGGACGCCGAAGAGTTCAAAGGTCTCCTGCGGTGTCAGCACACCCGTCGGCTCGTCCATAATCAGGATGTCGGCACCGCGATAGAGCATTTTCAGAATCTCGACGCGCTGCTGCAAGCCAACGGAGAGTTTTTCGATACGGATATCGGGATCGATGGGCAGGCCGTATTGCTCGCTCAGGCCGCGCACGTCGGCTCGCGCCTTCCTGAGTTCGTAGGCGGAACCCAGGCCACCCGGTTCGCGGCCCAGCACAATATTTTCCGCCACGGTGAGCGGCGGGATGAGCATAAAGTGCTGGTGTACCATGCCGATGCCGAGCCGGATGGCATCACGCGGGCCAGTGATGTGCGCAAGCTGGCCGTTGATGAGAATTTCACCGCTATCTGGATGAATCAGACCATAAAGGATATTCATCAGCGTGGTTTTCCCCGCACCGTTCTCACCGACCAGGGCGTGAATCTCGCCTTTGCGCACCTTCAGGTTGACGTGGTCGTTGGCAATCACGCCCGGCCACTCTTTGGAGATGTCGCGCATCTCCACCGCCAGCGGCACGGGTCGCTCTTCTGTCAAGATTGCTGCTGTACTTTCCTGCATAGAACACGCTCCTTTATTCAGACCCTGGCTCGTAGGGGACGCCATCGGCTGCTGGTGGCGCGGTGCGACCGACGAGGCCAACCAGAGCGATCAGGGTGAGTATGTAGGGCAGCGTGCTGAGCAATAGCGGAGACGCTCCCGTATCTTGCAGGCGCGTGCCAAGCGCCTCGCCCAATCCAAAGATGAGGCAGGCGATAGCTGTGCCTGAAGGTGTCCACTTGCCGAAGATCATGGCTGCCAGCGCGATGAAGCCAGCCCCTGCCGTCATATTGGTGTTGAAGATACCGGCGATGCCGAGCGAGAGGAACGCGCCCGCCAGGCCGGAGAGAAACCCACTGCTGATAACGCACAGGTAGCGCACCAGGCGCACGTTAATGCCGGCGGTATCGGCGGCTTGCGGGTGCTCACCGACCGCCCGGATGCGCAGGCCGATATTGGTGCGGAACAGCAAGAGTTGAATGCCGATCAGGATGAGCACGGCCAGGTAGAAGACGATGTTCTGCTGGAAAAGCACCTGCCCGAAGAAAGGAATGTTCGCCAGCGGCCCCAGCGTGACATAGGGCAGGCGCAGCGTCGTGGGCAGGGCGGGTATGCCCTGATTGTTGGTCTGGATAAAGAGCAGGTAGTCGGTGAGACCGAGGGCGGCGATATTGATGGCGATGCCGCTGACGATCTGATTTGCCATGAAATTGATGGAGACGATGGCGTGGACGAGGGCCATCAAGCCCCCGGCAATCATGGCGCCGATGACGCCCACCAGTACACTATGCGTCGCCAGGGTAACCATCACTCCGGCATAGGCACCTGTGAGCATCATGCCTTCCATCGCGATGTTGATGACGCCGCTGCGTTCAGAAATGACACCGCCGAGGGCGGGCAGCAGGAGCAGCGCGCCGAATTGCAGTGAGGCTTGCCAGAGGTCGCCCGAAATCAAGTGTTGAAACAGAATTTGTAAGAACACGTTCAATCCTCCTCCGAAACTTTGGTACTCGGGTCGCTGCCGTCGTCGCCTGTGCTGGCGGGTGAACGTTCCACTGGCTCCATACCATCGGAGCTACCCGCGCCGTTTTGAGATGACGCGACGGTATCCGATACAGGCAGGTTATCCCCATGCTGGGGGATGGCAACCACGGAGGTGCCTTCAATGGGTGGCACCAGGGCCGGTCTGCGCCAGAGGCCCGACCACCTGGGAAGCGAACGCTGAATGACCGGTAAGAATTCGGAGGCGATACTGAAGAGTACCAGGGCTTGAATAATAAATACCAGGTCGGCGGGAACATTGGCGTTGAGCTGCATCAGTGAGGCTCCCTGCCGTAAGCCACCGAAGAGCAGGGAGGCCAGCAAGACGCCGATGGCGGTGTTGCGACCGAGCAGGGCGACGCCGATGGCATCGAAGCCGGTGGTGTCGAGGCGGAAGGTACTGCCGATCAACTGGTAGGGGAACTGGCCCATCAGGTGAATCGAACCGGCGAGGCCGGAGAAGGCTCCCGCGATAGCCATCGAGAGGGAGATGTTCCGTTTGATAGGCATACCGGCGTAGCGCGCCGCCTTGATATTCTGACCAATGACTCGTATTTCGTAGCCGAAGGTGGTGCGCGAGACGATGAACCAGTAAATCACCAGGACGATCAGGGCCAGGAAGAAGCCGACATCCACAAAATACTGCTGGGGGTCAGCGATCTTCGGCAGGAAGGTTCCCAGTGTATTGTTGTAAAAGACGGAGATTTGCGGCAGCGTGGCCTGGAGGGGAATGGCGGGTGTCTGGTCGGCCTGCTGCGGCGCTTTGAACGTAACATCAATCAAATAATCGGTGACATAGAACGCGATCCAGTTGAGCATGATAGTTGTGACGACTTCATGCGCGCCGCGCCACGCTTTCAGTATACCGGCGATACCACCCCAGATGGCCCCGGCCAGCATACTGCCAATCAGCATGGTGGGGATCAGCAACCAACCTGGCCAGGTAGTGGCCTTGAAGGCGATGACGCCAGCCGTCATCGCGCCAACCGCGAGCTGCCCCTCGGCCCCGATATTGAAGAGGCCGGCACGGAAGGCGATGGCAACCGAAAGACCGGTAAGGATAAGCGGGGTCACTTTCACCAGCGTGTACGAGATGCTTTGCGGATCACCGAAGGAGCCGGTAAAAAGAGCTTCGTAGGCAGCCAGAGCAGCGTTAAAGCGATCTCCCGGAGAGCCAGGGGAGGTAATCATGATAACGATGCTGCCTGCAAACATCGCCAGAACAATGGCAAAAAAGGGACGCCCGAACGCGGCCCCAAATTTGCGCAGCCACAGGAGTCGATCAAATGTACTGCGTTGTATCGTTGGCAGAGCCATAGGCCATTCCTCCTCTTTCAGGGAAGGGTGTCTTTGCCGGGTACCCTTCGCCGCCCGGAATTGCTCCTTTATAATAGCATTGATATGCATGAGAAACAAGCATAGTGATGAGTATGTTGCAAGGTATCTCAAACGTCGAAGGTGCAGGAAGCTACTGCTCCCTGCACCTTCGACGTTTGAGATGCTCCACAATATACTCAGGTTTACGGGATGTTCTCAGGTGGGGTGAGCGAGCCGGACTTGATCTGGTCGACAAACGAGGTGGCTTTGGCTGCCGCGTCGGCGGGAACGGCGCTGGAAGGAGGAGCATAGCCGACGCCATCATTGCTCAGGTCGAAGCGCGGCGGATTGTTGTTGAAATGGCCTGCCTCAAACGTATTGATGGTGTCGTAGACGGCCACATCAACGCGCTTGAGCGCGCTGGTGATGACACTGGAATTGACGTAGCCCTGGTCAGCGTCAACACCGATGCCATAGACGCCCTTCTGGTGGGCGGCATCGAGCGCACCCACGCCACAGCCACCGGCAACCTGGAAGACGATGTCGGCCTTGTGGCCGTTGATCTGGCTCAACGCCACGTCCTTACACTTGGCGGTATCGGTGAAGTCGTTGGAGTAGCCGATAAGGACATTGATCGAGGGATCGACCTTCTGCGCGCAGAATTTGTAGCCGGCGATATAGCGGTTGACTGGCGGGATGGAGAGACCGCCTACGGCGCTGATGGTGTTGGCACCGAGCAGGCCCGGCACTTTCGACTTGCCATCAACTTCCATCTGCGCGGCGATGGCACCGACCAGGCAGCCCGCCTGCTGCTCTTTAAAGAACAGCGGGGCCACATTGGGCAGCGTCTCGCAGTTGCCATTATTGGGATTGGGAACCGCGCATCCGTCAACGATGGCGAACTTCTTGGTGGGATACTGCTTTGCCACCTGATCCAGCGGTGTTTGCATCAGGAAGCCAACAGCGATGACCAGATCGGCGCTCTGTGCGGCCAGGGTCAGGTTCTGCACATAGTCATTCTGGGACTGGGTCTGAATGACCTTCGAGGTGAAGCCATATTGTTGTAGCGCCTTGGTGTAGCCGGTGTAGGCCAGGTGGTTGAAACCGTTGTCGTTCAGACCACCAATGTCAGTCACCAGCGCCACTTTCATGGCTGGCGCTTTGGTGGCAGCCGGGGTACCACTGCCACCCGTCGTTGTGCCACCGCTGCCGCACGCGGCCAGCAACATGGCAAATACGGTGAGGAGCGTAGCAAAGCGCGCAAAATTGCCAATTCTACGCATGTGAGCTTCCTTTCTTCTCTCTCCAGGAGACGATGTAAATAGCAGGGACATGTCGTTCACGCGAGCCGCTTCCTTGTTCGTGAAAATAGAGCCACTTGCCTTAAAAGGATGGGCAGAAATACTTCGATGCCTTTAAGTATAGCATGAAAAACACATCCTTTGCAGCTATTCCAGACAGTGGAACAGCCAGATACACGTCGGCACCATACGCCTACCTAACATACGTCAAAACCTGCACTATTCTCTCATGCAATGGTGGAATACGAACATGCTGGTGCCGGAGGTGG
>DASTKE010000599.1:0-3297 GCA_035716105.1 Ktedonobacteraceae bacterium
CTATCAAACGGTCGGTGAGAAGATGCGGCCAACGTTCCTGAACAACCTGCGGCGTCAATACTTCAACCGGAAGCCCAACCCGTTGCTGCATCCTCGCTGCTAGCTGTGCCTGGTGCCAGTTCTGGGCTACCTCGCGACGGATACGAGGCTGCCATGCAGGAATTGCATCAGGGGTTTCGTAAAGAAAGAGATACCCGTTCTGGCGCATCACCGGCTGTTCACGTACATCAGTCGGACTCTGTAAGAGGTCATGGAAGTGGCTGTACCACCACTCACTGTACTGCATCCCAACCACCGTTTCCTCTGTGCTAAACTGCGCCCGGATACCAGCCGCGGAACGGCTGGAAGACCCATTCCCGATTTGCGCTTTCTCAAGAACGGTGACGCGAAAACCACGCTCTGCCAACCGAACCGAGATTAACGCACCTGTAGCGCCACCGCCAATAATAACGACACGTTCAGCAGAAGAGGAAACGGCCATGCTTTCTGATCCTCCCTAGAAGTACACGACTGGTAGACCTCTATTATACCTCACGAAGCATTCTCTGAGCTTTGTGGCTGGACTACCCACCGCAAAAAGTGAAGTTCTTTCAACATGGATGGCCTTATGCACGCCCCGATTACCGCGCTGCTGGTTGAATCGATACTCACTGGCAATGTCGATTCAGGGCGCGTCCGCCTTCCCGCGCCATTCGACTCCGCGACGATTGATCTCAGCACATTTGAGCCGGGGCGTAATTTTGACAGCTCGCACCGCGAGACGTTAGTTTTGTGACATATAGCGGAAATATCTAGAGCTTCTGACCGGTAACATGCTGAATCTTCATGTAGAGGATCACACGCGGGTCGCCGCGATAGCCCCAGGGTACACCATAGCGTTTTGCCAGCGTATCATAGAAAGCGCCTTGAGGGTCCTCTTCAATCCGCTCTATGACACCGCGAAATTCGGCACCAATATAGGGATCATCCACATCAGTGATAGATACAGCCACACGCGGGTCTCGCTGAATATTTCGATACTTCTTGCGGTCGGTCGTATGTGTGAACTTAATATGCTCTCCATCCCACAGAAACCACATGGGAGACGACTCCGGTGCTCCATCCGGCCCAAGAGTTGCAAGGTGTGCGAACTGCTTTGACTGGAGTATTTTCTGCACCTTCGGATTGTTTAGGTCTGCCATGAGATAATCCTCTCTTGTCTGGAATATCCAGCTACTCATCTGTTTCAAAATTCTCTACCTCACTACAGAAACCGCGAAGCCATCAGTATAGTCTTCATCCATTGCCAGCAGGAGCGAGGTCAGGCGCGGGTCAGTAGCGATGCGCCGGTTGTATTCGGCGACGCCTGTATTGCCCTCGTCTTCCGATGGCTGGAAGACCCTGCCGCCGCGAATGCAGTTATCCGCCACAATGATGCTGCCGGGGCGTGTCAGGCGCAAGGCCCATTCGAGATACTGGGGATAGGGAGCCTTGTCGGCATCGATGAAGACCAGGTCAAATGGCGCTTCGCTCGCAAGCTGTGGAAGGAGGTCGAGCGCTTTGCCGACGCGCACCTCGGTGCGGTCGCCCACTCCCGCGTGTGCGAAGGAGTGACGCACGACTTCGGCATGTGCAGGACTTACCTCTAACGTAATCAGACGCCCTCCATTGGGAAGGGAACGTGCCAGCCAGATGCCGCTATAGCCCGCGAGCGAGCCGATTTCCAGTATTTTTTGTGCATTGCAAGCCACTGCCATCAGTTGCAGAAAGCGACCCTGAAGAGGCGAAATCTGTATCTCCGGCAATCCAGCCTGCTTTGCCGATGCCAGCGCATATTGCAGTCCCTCATCTTCCGGGGCGAATTGTTCGCGGATCGCCGCCTCGATATCGTGGCGCGTTTTTGCCTGTTGTTCTAACTGTTCCAATCGTGTTGAATCGCTCATGCTATACTGTCTCCGCTGTGGGTAATGTGTCCTCTATACGTTGGGTTTCGTACATGGAAAGCTGGAAGGTGATCCATTCCAGGTCGATGGTCGCGGAACAAGCCTGGAAGGTAGCGCGTGCTTGCTGTAAATACGCGATGCCCTGTTGGTAGACCTGCGTGTCTGGTTGGCTCCGCTGGAGCAGCGTCAAGCCGCAACTGTGCAAGGTGCGAGCAAAATCCAGACGCATTTCGTTTTCGCGAAAGACCTGCATAGCCTGCTCAAAGCAATCGTCAGCCTGACTATGCTCTCCCTGTATAGCCATTATACGTCCAAGCAGGCGTTGAGAGCGAGCGAGGATGCGTGTAATTTCATGTTCCTCAGACGCTTGCATCGTCTGAAGCACTTGCTCCCGCGCCATCTCTATCTCGCCGAGCAAGAAGGAAGCGGTTGCCAGCAACAATCTTCCCTCGGTGGTCAGTTCGGTTTCCAATCCTTCCAATTCGAGGGCACGGCGCAGTGTGGAATGAGCGCGCCGCAGCAGGCGTTGGCACTTATCCAATGGGCTTGAGAGACCTGTGGCAGACGATGCTCCCACATCTTGAAGAAGCGTCACTTCTGACGATTCTTCCTGTGTGGTGGTCAGTGACGGCAGGAATGGTGCGCCTGTCGCTATGGCCTGACTGATACGCAGGTCTGCCATCGCAACCAGCGCGGAGCCGATACAGCGCGAGTTTTTCATAGCGCGGCCAATAGCGAGCGCACGCAGCAGGTTTTCCGCCGACTCGCGGAATCTGCCCTGATCCTGTCGCACGGCTCCAAGAGCAACGTTGCACCAGCTCATGTGCTCGCGATCATTGATCTGCTCCGAGATTGACAGGCTGCGTTTGAACCACTCTTCCGCCTCCTGTAAATCTCCGCTGCGATTCGCCATTTCTCCCAGGTTGCCGGTGACAAAGGCCATATTCGGCAGGTCGCCCATGCGCTCCGTCAATTCCAGCGAGCGGCGCATATAGACACGCGCCTGCATATTCTCGGCCTTCATGGCGTATGCAGCGCCCAGATTGCCGCATACTTTTGCCATCGCAATCACCAGGCCGTGCTGCTCAAAAATCTCAAGCGCGGTGTACAGGTGCTTGAGGGCGTCTGGTAACTGGCCAACGCTGGCCGCGACGACGCCGAGCAGTTCGTGCGCTCGTCCTACCTCCAGTGGATCGCCAAGCACCGCCTGCTCCGTGCGGGTCAGAAAGGTATCGGGCTGTAGAGGTTGCGTATCCTTCATTGCCTGCTCAAGGATGCTTAATGCTTCATAGACATAGCTACGCGCCTCATCGTAGCTGCCTTGCAAGCAGCAGATAGCCCCATGCTGGATGAGCAGGCAAGCCCAGGCCGGGCC
>DASTKE010000600.1:0-4373 GCA_035716105.1 Ktedonobacteraceae bacterium
GCAGCGCGGCGCGGCGCACCTCTTCCGCCGTAGCCTGGGGAATACCGGCGGGGATGACGACCTGCGATTTGCCATCCAGATATTTGGCGCGATAATCGTAAAACTCGTTGCTGGAAATGACCTCACCGACAACGGAGGCGACGGGTTCGTCGTTGCCCAGCACAGAAACCTCCAACTCGCGGCAATCGAGGCCATGTTCGACGATGATTTTGCGGTCGTATTCGGCGGCCACGTGAATAGCGTGTTCCAGTTCGGCGCGGTCATGCGCCTTGTTCACGCCGACACTCGACCCCAGGTTGACGGGCTTGACGAAGCAGGGGTAGCCAATGCGCTCCTCAACAGCGTCCAAAACGGCTGCGGGCGCACGCTCCCACTGGTTGCGGCGGTAGACCAGGTAATCGACGCCCGGCAGGCCGACAGCCTCGAAGACCATCTTCATCTTCTCTTTATCCATACCCAGAGCGGAGCCGAGCACGCCGCAGCCGACATACGGCACGTTCGCCATTTCCAACAGTCCCTGCAGCGCACCGTCTTCGCCATAGGTGCCATGCAGGACGGGCAGGATGACATCCAGCGCGCCGTTATCGCGCAGTTCCTCGCCGCTATCGACGGGAATCAGGCGGCGCAGGTTGGGGTCGCCCGTCAGCGTCACGCTGGTGGTGTGTTCCTGGCCCTCACCGGCTCTTGCCTGCCCGCTCTGCCTGGTCTCCTGTTCCGCCGCGATCAACTTCGCTGGTTCAGTACCCAGCAGCCACGAACCATTTCTAGCGATGGCAACCGGCACAACCTCGTACTTTTCCTTATCCAGATTGCCTATCACCGCGTTGGCCGAAGCCAGCGACACCTCGTGCTCACCTGACCGGCCTCCAAACACGAGGCCAACCCGTATCTTCTTCTCCGCCATACTGTCCTGGTCCTTAACTCGCTTTTCTCCAACTCAAAAGGGAATCCTGAGCCTCTTTCTGTACCTTCTCTTGAGAAGTGTAACATACGAGCACATGG
Source organism: Ktedonobacteraceae bacterium (assembly GCA_035716105.1). Classification (GTDB taxonomy): domain Bacteria; phylum Chloroflexota; class Ktedonobacteria; order Ktedonobacterales; family Ktedonobacteraceae; genus CADDYT01. Next base: position 1,003 of record DASTKE010000600.1, read on the forward strand.
GGACGCAATTGAGAGTGCCTGCCAGGGGCGACCCGTCCGCCTCAGCATAGGAAAACCACAAGCCACCCGCAAGAGGCCAATACCATTCACATAAGAAGAATCAGGATCAAGATGGTCATGGCCGTCACTGGCTCAGGAAGGCGCATGGCACACTCTCACATGGACTGGGAGTGCAACACGAGCAAGCCTCATTTCACGCTCAAATTCTTCTTCTTTGAATGGTATTGGCCCCTTGCGGGTGGCTTTCTTTCTCTCATTCGACTGCCAGAATACTTCCGACCCTCTCAATCGGGCGTTCAGGCTTTCAGACCGTGGCTTCGACTGGGCACTTGGCGAAACATTTCTCATTGAAAAGGGAAAATGGTGGTCTCTCTGCGTAGATGATGTATGAGAACCCTTGACTCTGACAGTAATGTCATAGTTTATACTGGGGGTAAGCACTCAGGGAGGAGAGAAAATCATGCGTATTGGTGAAATATCCCGCCGCACGGGAGTTAGTATACGCTCCTTGCGCTATTATGAGCAAAAGCGGCTGCTCTGCTCTCGCCGGTTGGAAAATGGCTATCGCGACCTTGATGAGGAGGTCATTGGACAGGTGCAAACGATCCAGATGTACCTGGGTCTTGGCCTCACCACTGAGCAGATCAAGGAAATTCTCCAATGCAGCGCAGACTCTCCCCTCCCGCAGCCGCTGCCGGTCTGTGAAGAGGCGCTGTTGGCGCTCTATCAAGACAAGCTTCAGGAGGTCGAGCACCAGATGGCTGTGCTGTCCGCGCTGCATACTCGTCTTGAAGAACGCATCGCCTGTCTTCAGAGACAGCTACGAACAGCGTGAGGTCGGCGTTGGAAGGCGCGAGTGCCGCTGGCATTGTTCGATGAAAGGTAGGGGTGCAGCTATATGCCCCGGAGGAGCAACTCTATGTTTATTCAGATGCAAGCAATTGGCAGCGTGGAACGTGACCCGGAGCTGCATATTACAAAAGATGGCACGCCGGTTACTGAGTTCTCGCTTGCTATCAACACGAAGCGCTGTGTGGAAGACATCACCATCTGGCTCTTCTGTTATGCCTGGGGCAGCCAGGCAGAAGCCATTCAGCGCTCCGTGATCAGAGGTTCCAACTTGTTCGTGCAAGGCCATTTCACGCCGCACCGGTACACGACCGAGGACGGCAAACAGGAAGTGAGCCTGGAAGTTAATGTCGAGAAGTTCTCCTTTGCCGATGAAAACAAACCAGAAGGAAACAGTTGTGATTCACTTCTTATGCAGCGTGACGTTGCCTGAGCCTACGTCCAGGACGAGGGTGACGGTAGGGGCAGGCGAGGCACCAGATAGAAGCGGGCCGTAGTAGTTTGCGCCTCCGCTGCTGGACTGCACGGGAATGGAGAAGTCGCTGGTAATCGTACCGGCGTTGGTGTTGGTGTCGAGTTTGACATTCGTGGTGGCGGGCAGCGTGACGTTGAGGTTGCCGACCTCGCTCTGGAATTTGTAGTTGGCCTGCGGGTTGGTTGTCGTATCGATTGAGCCGTTGAAGGTCACGTCGCCGGTACCGGTTTGCAGGTGCGAGCCATCGAAGAGCTGCGCCTGCTGCACCGTCACGTTGCCGATATCGTCCTTTACCGTCACCACGCCATTCAGACCGCTCACCTGCACGTTGCCGACGGAGGTCGTGATATTCAACACGGGTGCGGCGCTGCCGTTGCTCAGAATCGTGGCTGGCAGCGTGATCATCAGGTTGATCGCGTCGTTGTGCGTATTGCCAAGCGTGCCGCTGCTGCTGACCGGAACGTTGCCCGTGATGGTCAGGATGTTATTCTTATTGCTATCCTGCGTCACCTGCGCCTGGGCCTGCATCTTATTGAATTCGGCCTGCGCGTCGCCCTGATTTGCCACCTTGGCCGATTTGAGCGCGGTGACTGTCACCTGTTGCGCGCTCGGGTCGCTGGTTATGGTAACGTTGCCGATCGGGTTCTGCACCTGCAACTGTCCAATGGCCGTGAGCGTCTGCGGAACAGGCACATCCTCTGATTTGGTAAGCACTTGAGAGCCGCCACTGCTGCCAGCACCGTTGCCAGAACCGACACCGGGCAAAGAGACAGGGCTGCCGTTCATTTTGCTGAGCGAGACAAAGACGACGATGGCGGCGGCAATCACGACCAGTAAGATGCCACCGAAGCATCCCAGCAGTAATGCGGGCCATGTGCGCTTTTTGCGTCGCGTCTGCTTGCGGGCGCGAGGACGCCTGTAGCGCTCATCTTCATACTCGTCGTAGTCGTTGTAATCGTCGCGGTCATCGTAACGGGCGCGCTGGTAATTGCGCTCGTAGTCGTCGGTGTAGCGTTTCCTCGGCTCCTCGTCCCGGTATCCCCCGGCACCACCTTTTCCTCTAGCCATCGTTTGTCCCTGCCTTTATCTGCTCGGATGAATCTATCCTGTCACCTCTACTACGAACGAGGGGGCTTGCCGGTTTTCGTCCTTGCGAACTTCCCATCATTCCACATTTATATCGGGGCAGTAATGGTCAGTTGCTCGTTAAATTTGGAGAGCGTGAAGGTGCGAACGGTTTTGGCGGTATCGCCCTGTGTGGCAATGCCGGTGATGCGAATCAGGTAGGGCAGGTGATCGGACTTGCCGATGCAGGTGGTAACGGCAACTTTTGAGCCGGTTGGCGTGCCGCCGCCGGTGATGCCTGACAGGTACTGGGAGTCGAGCGTGCCGTCGATGCTCCAGCAAGAGGTGCCGTTCGCGCTTGAGTCCTTTGGTGTCGTCGGATTCTGGATGTGGCCCAGGATGGAGGCGACGCCCGTGCGCGAATTTGAGAGCGTGCGCGGGTCGAGCAAACCCGTCGCGGGCATCCATGTCCCGGTGATCGGGTTGGTGACGTACTGCTGGCTGTCAATGGAGATCATCTGCACCTGCACCACGGAACTGAGCACCAGTACGTTAGCGGTGGCCTTGAGCTTGTCCGGTACGAGGATATCGCCGTTCGCGTTTTTAATAACGAGCGAGCCGCCCGTGCCGGGATTATCGACGGCCAGGTTGAAGTGGTAGGAAGAGACTTTCTGAATAGCGCTCTGCGCCTGCGAGATCAACTGGTGCGCATCGGGTGTGGTATTCGCGCCTCCACAGGCCGCCAGCAGCAAGAGCATGACACACGCCAGCGCCAGCCACGACCACCCACACGCTGGTACCGTCTGGAGCGTTTGCCAGCGCGCCTTTGCCGCCTGTCTATCCATAAAGGTCCTTCCTGCTCACTCGTATCACAACGCTCTGGTTCCCTATTGTACCATAGTAATGAGCAACCTTCAGGTTAAGGGAGAGAAGTGCCAGGAAGCGTGACGGGAGAAGAGCGAGCGCACACGCGCTCGCTCTT
>DASTKE010000601.1:0-4157 GCA_035716105.1 Ktedonobacteraceae bacterium
CCTATCCGTGCCATTGTTTTGTGAATTGAGTTGTTAACTTGAGATACAAATCTCCATAATGAACGCTCGGTTCGATCATCGCCCCTTCAAACCATTCGTTGAAGGTGGTGATGGTGATCCAGTCGGGGCTGCTGCCCAACGCAGCGCTCCAACTGGTTCGATAGGTGGCACCATTATTGCGCGGCACGATATACGTTCCCTTGCGGCCTGGAACGCGAGTATCGTTGTAGCCCGGCTCTACGCCCGCCGCCCACAGCTTCCCGGTATGATGCGCCTTGTTGTACGCATTGATCTGCGAACGAAAGCCCTTATCCACCTGCGGCATGTTGTGATGCAGCAGACCCCAGTAACCGGCACTGAACAGGTGAATGCCATCGAAGACGGCCAGCGAACTGAGATCAACTCCTTCCGCCGACCAGAACATGACATGGTGCGGGTCGACCTGTTTGCGTATGGCAGCCCACATGGAAAGGGTACGCCCGTTGCCGATGGGATGCCAGAAGAAGAGTACGGGTTTGCCGTGCCAGTGGAAGAAGTTCGCGTTGCCGGTGTAATGCGCCATCAGGTAGCGCAGCCCCGACACAATCTTGCTTTCACTGTTAAAAGCGGGTGCATCGCTTTCAAAGTACACCGTGGAGTCGAAGGCGTAGCCGGTGCGTTGTTGCAGCGAAGCCGAATGCGCCAGCAATCTGGCGAAATTTGTATCCGTTGCCGAGTTCGCTCCCCACCACGAACTGATAAAGCCCGTGATGCCCGCGTTTGCCGCCCATGTCACCTGCCGCTCAATCGTGGCATCGCTGCCCGAATCGTATTTGATGGTTGGCAGATCGGACATATGGCACGAACACCAGGTAGCGGGCTTGTACCACATATAATAAAATGCCAGCACCGGACGATTGGGATTGATGCTGTGGGAAAGAGTGGGAGCGCTCATGGAAACCGCCGGGCCGTGAGGCTGCCCCTGAACGCCAGAAGCCGCTACAACTCCCTGTCCGATGATTCCCCATATGACAGCGAGTACGAGCATGACGGGCAGAACAAGCGCGCATCTTCCTGTAGAGGCCGATCTGGTGCTGCCACTCCTGTCCCTACAGCAATCTGACGTTGTTTTCTGCAAACCGGCCCTTGCGGTCGCTCCGCATAGAGCCTGTTCCGAGCTTCTATCAAGTGAAGACATAACCCGTCCTCCTCCGCGTTCCTACACCTCTCCAGAGGGAAACGCCTGCTACTCTGACATGGAGCGGTACCCCTGGTGGATACTATCGCGGCATACTACTACATGCCGGTGGCCCCCATCAAGGGATACCACTCCATTTCCATTTTGAGTATCAGACGACCGCCTATGGTGTCTTCTGATACCATTATACCTGAACGGTATAATCGGCCCTATTTGAATGGGCTGAAGGTACTAGCAAGCGGTATTTGTGAAGATCAATATGGTGGGTGAAGATGAAGGCCGGAAAGAAGCGCGCTTCTTTCCGGCCTTCATCTTCATCCACCTGTATACCCAACCACATCGGTGCCACCTGCTGAGCCGTGCAGGATGAAGTACATGGGGCGTTCGGCGACGATGGAGCCGCCGAAGGACTGGATATCCATCGAGACCTGGAAGCCGTTCGTAATCGGGTTGGTGCGGTAGGCGTTTGCCATTGGCACGACCAGGCTGTTGATGCTGACAGTTGTACGGCTGTGCGCCTTCAGTTGCAGCGTCTTCTGCACAATGGTATTGTCGGCAAACAGGGTAATTGCTACCGTTTCCACGCTGTTGTTCGGGTTTTGCAGCGTCAGATATTCCGAGAAATCGCCATAGGTGTAGCCTTCGGCGAAACTGTAGACCGTGGAACTGCTCGCTCCTGGCTGGCCCGGCACGTCGCTGCCGCCGGAGATGCGTTTGGGGCCGTAGTGGAAGTACATCAATCGTTCAGCTACGATGGATGGTGTGCTGGCCGTCACCTCCGCCGAAACGGACGTTGTGGGCGTGCAGTTGCAGCCGCTGACCGGGTGCGCATAGGCATTGTTCACATCAAAGTAGTACTGGCTCTGCGCGTTGACCGTCACCGGTACTATCTGCGTCGTGCCATTGGTGTATTCCAGCGTGACGTTCGCCTGGGCAGCGCTTGCTGTAACATTTGCCAGCACCAGGTATTCCTGGAAACCCGCACCGGTATAGCCCTCGGCGAAGAGCCAGTCGCTGCTGCTTGAGCCGGGCGAGGTTGCTCCGATGGTAGAGAACGCGCCGGTTGTCCAGCCGCCGACGTTGGGAAGATTATCCTTGAAGTACAGCGAGCGTTCGGCGACAATGCCGCTGTCGGCTGTCACCTGAATCGCTACCTGCTGGCGCAGGCCGATGGCACCCGGTGTCGCAGTCCCGCGCCGCATGGGGCCAACGCTGAGATGCTGAGTTCCCACGATAGCGCCGGAACTGTAGTAGGTGATGACAGTGTGGGCTGTGGTGCTCTGGCTCGGATTGAGTACGGTCACGAAGGTGGAGGAGCTGGCTGTCCTGGTCTGGCGTTCATCGCCTTCGGCAAAGTAGAACGTCGTGTTGCTGGCGCTGGTCGCACCCATCACATCGGTGCCACCGGCGATGCCGTGAAAATTGAAGTACACGGGGCGTTCGGCCACGATGGGAACAGTGGATGAGACGATGGCCGAGATGGACTGCTGCGGAGCGTTGAGCGCAACATGCAGATCATTGTTCACGTCAATCGTTGTGCGCGTATCCGGGGCAACGCTGTGCTGCACCGTCACCGGCGGCTTGTTCTCAAACAGGTAGGTGATCTGCACCGCTGCCGCCTGTGTCGTGTTGGGGTTGAGCAGGGTGATGGACTCGTGGAAGGTGTTGCCGACGCTGCCTTCGGGAAAGTACCACATCGTGTTTGCGGGCGCTGAACGTGTGCTGCTCAGGTTCTTTGCCAGCTTTTCCAGGTCGTTTGCCAGGGCAAGCGCATTGTAGCTGCCCAGGCCCGTCGCCATGTCATAGCCCGTCGCCGCCAGGTACGTGGTGTTTCCACCGGAGAATGGGTCATTGTTCCCGGACGTGATATCGTGAAAATCGCTCGTATAAGAGGTGCCGGATGTATTGTTCGCGATCTGGTAGAGCAGTGGATTGAGGAAGCCCAGGTTGAAATTGCCATCGTGCAGCGATTTTTCATTGGCAAGGGCGGTAAACGCCGCCCACATGGGAGCCGCCGCCGAGGTGCCACCGATAATCAGCCAGCCAGTACCCATGCAGTTCCAGCCTGGCGTACAGTAGATCACATAGCCTGTATCCGGGTCGGCATTGAACGAGACATCGGGTACCTCGCGACAATTTTGACCCACGCTGCCGCTATAGGTGGGACTGGCCGCGCATGGGCTGGACGAGCTATAGGTTTGATCGGGAACGCCCGGCCCCTGCTGCCATCCCGGCATCGTCCAGTAGCTGCTGATGCCGCCGCCACTGGCATAGGAGCCATCCTGCTGGTTGTTCCAGACCACTTCAGAGCTATAACTGCTCCCGTTCATCGTCAGGGTTGTGCCGCCTACACCGGTGACGTAGGGCTGCGAGGCCGGGTCATCGACGCTGAGCGTGCCGGGTGTGAGATTGCCGCAGTCGTTGGTGCCATCGTCGCCGGATGCCGCGAAGATGCTCTGTCCCTGCGCCGCAGCGATCATGAACAGCGCGTTCTCCGTTGTGATGAAGGATGGCGAGGAAACATCGCTTTCGCACTGGCCCCAACTGGTGCTGACCACGGGTACTGCATCGCTGACGATCTGGCCCCATTCTGCCAGCGCGTCGGCATCGCTGTTCGCGGCCTCGTAGACGCGCAGCGAGGCCAGGCGCGGCGCGGCGCTCAGGATGAGTTCCATATCCAGCTCGACCTCGACCGCGCCATCAGCGGGAGGCGCGCCCGTGCCACCGTTCACCTGCACGCGACTGATGGGTACGGAGCCGCCGCCATAGCAGGCCGTATACGTTCTGATATCGCTGGCCGCGTAATCATCCAACTCGAAAAGAGCAATGGTTTGCCCTTCGCCGCGAAAACCAACGTTGTACAGCCCGTTCAGGTTATAGGCGCTGGCAATTTGCGTGGGGATGAAATATGCGCCGCCCGGATCGGGAGTGGGGCAGAGTACGCTCGCACCGGTTCTGGTGTTGTGCGCCTTCTTATGGG
>DASTKE010000602.1:0-4582 GCA_035716105.1 Ktedonobacteraceae bacterium
CGTAATCAGGGCCACCTGTCGCAGGTACGTCGACTTACCGGCCATGTTCGGCCCAGTCAGCAGCAGGATACGCGCCTCGCGCTCAGCATCCATAGCAGTATCGTTGGGGATAAAGACATCGCCGTCCAGCGCGTATTCGACGACAGGATGCCGACCACCCACGATTTCCAGTCCGCGCCCAACTTCCAGCGTGGGCCGCACGTAGCCCTGGTGAGCGGCGACCTCCGCCAGGCTCAGCAGCACATCTACCTGCGCCACCACCCCGGCGGTCTTCATCAGGTGCGGATAGTAAACGCTCAACTGGCGCAGCACATCGGCGTAGATGCTGCGCTCCATCTCTTCGATGCGCTCTTCCGCGCTCAGAATGCGCGCCTCGTGCTCCTTCAGTTCAGGCGTAATAAAGCGTTCCGCGTTGACCAGTGTCTGCTTGCGCATGTAATCATCCGGTACCAGCTTCAGATTGGCGTTGCTGACTTCGATATAGTAGCCAAAGACCTTGTTGAAGCCAACTTTCAGTTTCTTGATGCCCGTGCGCTCGCGCTCGCGAGTCTCCAACGAGACAATCCAGCGCCGCGAATCGCGAATCGAGGCGATCAGATCATCAAGCTCGGCATGGAAGCCAGCGCGGATCAGCCGTCCAGAATCCTCCTGCTCATCCTCTCCATCCCTATTTACCAGGGCGCGACCAACAAGTTCGATCACTTCGGGACACAATTCAAGCTCACCCGCCAGTCCATGCAGCAGTGGAGCGTCACAGCCACGCAACAGGTCGCGCAACTGCGGGATCAGTTCCAGGTACGCACGCAAACCCAGGATTTCGCGCAGCACCGCCGTTCCCTGTCGCAGGCGACCGGCGGTGCGTTCCAGGTCGCCCATGCCTTGCAAACGCATCGTAAAACGACTGCGCATGGCAGGGCTTTCATACAGTTCTTCGACCCCCTGCAGCCGCGCCTCGAGCTGGTTCAGATCGAGCAAGGGCTGCGTAATCGTCCGGCGCAGCAGTCGCGCCCCCATCGGTGTGATGGTGCGATCCAGCACACCGAGCAAGCTGCTTTGTATTGAACCACTGCGCGCTCCCTGCAACAGGTCCAGGTTATGCTGTGTATGAGCGTCGAGCACCATGTAGCTGGTCGTATTATAGGAGCGCAAGCCGGTCAGCAAGGTGAGCAGCGAGGTATTCATCTTCTCGAGATAGGCCAGAATTGCGCCCGCCGCCGCGATTGCCTGCGGCGCATCTGCGCAACCATAGGCTTCCAGCGACTGCACGCCGAACTGGCGGTATAAGCGGGTCTGGGCGGCTTCTGGCTCAAAGAAATGGGGCGGACAATGCGTTACTGTCATGGTACTCGCGGGGAATTGATAGGCATCTGAACGGGTATTGGCATGTTGTTTTTCCACCAGCAGGCATTCAGCCGGAGCGAGGCGCTGCAGTTCCGCCTCCAACGCGGCAGGCATCTCAGCCGGAGCAAACCACGTGACCATAAACTCGCCCGTGCTGACATCGACCGCCGCCAATCCTGTCTGTGTGCGTCCCGGCGCAATCGCCACCAGGTAGTTGTTCTGCCGTGTCGGCAGCAGGTTCGGCTCCGAGAGCGTTCCCGCCGTTAAAATGCGTGTCACAGCCCGCTCAACAATCCCCTTGCCAACCTCCCCGACCTGGTCACAAATCGCAACTCGATAACCCCTGGAAACCAGCTTCCCTAAATAATTCTCTAGCGCGTGCAGTGGGATGCCTGCCAGTGGCACGCTCTCTTCTCCATAGGCACGGCTCGTCAGCACGATCTGTAGTTCGCGTGCTGTGATAACCGCATCCTCATCAAAGGTCTCGTAGAAGTCCCCCACCTGATACAGCAAAATCGCGTCGGGGTACTGGCTCTTTATGCGTAAATACTGCCTGCGGGCTGGCGTCGACATAGTGCTTTTCTCTACTTATCTGCCGATATTCCTCTATCGAACGAACGCCTGTACTATATCGTATTCTGACCGTGATGTCAAAAAACGGTATTTCATCATTAACGCAGCAAGTATATGCCTCTGAGCGCAGTTATGCAATCAATATCTCCAAATTTCCCGGTTGACATTAGCCCGGCAATATCCTATCCTGACTGCACAATTTGTATCCACCAGTGAGATATGAAAGTGAGGCATAACGCGCATGGGTGATCCACGCAGTCCAATGGATATCAAACCGGGACACAGAGGCCGGGCATTTACCTCTGATTTGACAGGCCAGGAGTTCTGGCTGGTCGTCGACAAGGGATTTCAGCCGATGGGTATGGTCGTCGGCAACTGCATCTATTCGATGGGTGCGATGCGCAACTGGCTGGCTGGCATCAAGGGCAATTTCCAGGGCGAGCTAAAGGAATATTCGCAACTTATGTACCAGGCACGCGAACTGGCGATCAGCCGCATGCAGTTCGAGGCCGACCAACTGGGAGCCGACGGTGTGATTGGCGTTGATATCAAAGTGGAGTACCTGCACAACGGCGAATGGATGGAAGTCACCGCCATAGGTACTGCTGTCCGCTATGTTGGCGCTGGCCCCAATATGCCCCCAACCGGACAGGGCAGAGTCACTATCCCCGCTGGTTAAGCCAGCACATCAATAGTGCGAACCACCTTAAAATTTTATTAATGGCTTTGCCATGAAAAAGAGCCTCTCGCGTGTCATTCTGAGCGCAGCGAAGAATCTCCGTGAGCCACCTGGTCGAGCGAACCTGCACCAGATTCTTCGCTGCGCTCAGAATGACACGTCTGGGCCAGTTTTTTTATGGCTTGACATATGCTTGATTGTCCCTCTAGAATCAGCCCAGTACAAAAACGTGGGAAGCTAATGCATCACTCCCACTGTCAATAATGATGGGATACGACGAATGGAGGGCCTCGATCAATCGCGGCCCTACGTTCTGTCAGGATTTGCATAAAAAGGGACGATGATGGCGGATTTTTTGGGGAGTATTGGCAGCTATGCGCTGCTGCGATTGCTGTGGCAGGGAAGTTACGCCAGCGTATATCTGGGCGAACACTGCCAGCAGCACACATTGGCGGCGATCAAAATAGTGCATTCGGCGCTGGCAGGCGAAGAGGTGGACCACTTTCTGGCTCAGGCGCAGATCACGGCCTCCCTCGATCATCCGCATATCGTGCGCCTGCTGGAATACGGCGTCGAGAATGGCATTCCCTTTCTCGCCATGCAGTATATTCCCAACGGCTCGCTGCGCCAGCTTCACCCCAGAGGCACACAACTGCCGCTCTCCACCATCGTCTCTTATGTCAAACAGGTTGCCGCCGCCCTCCAGTATATCCATGACCAGGGACTCATTCACCGCGATGTCAAGCCGCACAATATGCTGCTTGGCGCGCAGAACGACATCCTGCTCAGCGACTTCGAGATCGCCATGATCTCTCAGCAGGGAGGCTACCGGCGCGAGGGCGTTTCGGACTTCGAGGGAACCATCCTCTATGCCGCGCCCGAACAGATACGCACGCGACCACGCACCGCCAGCGATCAGTATTCGCTGGGGATTGTCGTCTACGAGTGGCTGACTGGCGATTGGCCCTTTTCCGGCACGTCAGAAGAGGTCGCCAGCCAGCACATCCTCATATCTCCACCGTCCTTACGGGAAAAGCAGCCAGCGATCACTTCCACCGTCGAGCAGGTTGTGTTGAGGGCGCTGGAAAAAGAAACTACTGACCGTTTTGAAAGCGTGCAGGATTTCGCCGTAGCCCTTGAACGCGCCAGCCGACTGGAACAGACGCAAAGCATCGTACACCACAAATCTCCGCTTCCCTTCACGCTGCCCTCCAAACCTCCGGCGGCTATTGCTCCGGCGCAAACCGCCATGCTCACCTATCGCGGCCACACAAACCACATCTACGCGCTCACCTGGATGCCGGATAGCTCACGCATCGCTTCCAGCAGTCTCGACGAAACCATCCAGGTCTGGAATGCCGCGACGGGACGGACACTGCTCACACATCGCAGTAACGCATTGAAAGGGCAGGCGCTCACCTGCTCGCCGTCTGGTCAGTTCATCGCTTCCACCACTGGCCTCTTATGCGAAGTTATCCAGGTCTGGAATGCCGCGACGGGAGAGAACAGCACCCAATTTACTCCCACCACAAACCACACGGAAACGATCAATGCGCTCGCCTGGTCGCCCGATGGCACAAAAATCGCCTCCGCCAGCGAAGACAAGACGGTGCAGATCTGGCATATCCACAATGGGAGCAGCCACCTCACCTATCGTGGACATACAATGGGTGTCAAAGCGGTCGCATGGTCGCGTGATAACAAGCGCCTCGCCTCCGCCAGTGAAGATAAAACCGTGCAGGTATGGAACGCGGATACCGGGCGCAACCAGATTGTCTATTACGGACACCGTGACAAGGTCAATACTCTCTGCTGGTCGCCTGATGGCAGCAAAATCGCCTCCGCCAGCGACGACGGCACCGTCCACGTCTGGGATACCAGCAGCGGGCGCAAGCTTCTGGTTTACTCAGGCCATACTGGCCTCGTTACCGCCGTCTCCTGGTCGCCCGACGGCTCGCGCATAGCATCCGGCGGCATCGACGAAACCAT
>DASTKE010000603.1:0-3891 GCA_035716105.1 Ktedonobacteraceae bacterium
GGTCGGCCACCTCTGCTCCCGTCTGTCCCCGCTTTTCTGGCTATTGCACTGTCAGCGAGCCAATCATATATCCTTTCATCATCATTGGACCCATCCAGCCGTTCGTACCGGTACCGCAGGGGTCGAAGCACTGGAAAGCGTATGTGCCGGCCTTCCCTGTATGGAAAGTGAAGGTGATGGTATCGTATTGCGCTCCCCTGGGAGCATCGCCGGGCAAGGGTACGTTGACATTCATCTGTGAGATGGTGAAGGTATGGGCAACCTTCTCAGGTGCCAGGTAGTTATAGGCTTTTCCATCGGCATATGCCTTGCCGCCAACAACGCCCTGGACTCTAGTGTAAGGCGAACCGTTTGGCAGCGGCGTATTGCCAAGATCATAGTCCTTGAGGGTGACAGTCACAATACTGTTGGCTGGTACCACCAGTTTGTTCGGTGCATACGCGGGCCAATCCTTCTGCATACCGGGTTGATTGATGACGATATTCAGACTCAACTGCACATGTTTCGGTATAGGTGCCACGTGTGCGGTCTTAACCAACGGATTGCCAAAGGCGGATGAAAGGGCAAAAAAGGTGCCTGAAAGCAGCGCTCCACAGGCAAGAATACCAAAGAAAACACCTACACACACAAATACGAATGATGAACCCTGCTGTTCTCCCCGGCTACGTGGGGAAGTTTGCTCTACCTGTAACATGTTTGTCACTCCTGAAGTTATTCGTTGTGTTGTTCGCTCTGCCACATTTGTGGTTTGTTCATTTGAATAGAGAATACATGCCGCGCATCTCAAAAACATCACGGTAGAGGCAAAAACATCACATAGCCATCACAGGAAGGAAAAGTAGAGCACAACCGCTAAAGAGAAAAGCTCGCAGCCATCTTAACCTGTCAGTAACAAATACACCGCCAGCAGCACGCCGATTATGCTTGCCAGGATGGTCAGCACAACGGCATACCAGGAACGGGGATGGAATGCTTCCTGGTCAATCGAGCGGCGGATGTGCCGGAAATTCAGCAAGGCGACGATCATCATGCCAACGCCCAGGATGGTGAGTGCGACGCCGAAAAACGAGGAGTAGTGGGCGGGGATCACAATGGTGACGCTCTTGAAGCCCAGTTCGCGCAGGAGCAGCCCGAAGCGTTCGACGACGAAACCAAAGGTGATCGTCGCCAGCCCGGTACGTATCCAGGCCAGAAACGTGCGCTCATTGGCGAGGTGATCGGAAACCTTCTTGCTCACCAGTTGACCCGTCCGGGAAGCCTTTTGTGCTGGCTTCAACGCTCCATTGGCCTCTATAACGTCTTTCGTCTGCTCATCACTCTGCGCCATTCGTGCTCCCTTCCTCAAATCAGCATATAGCATAGCCTGCCATGAAAAACCGGCTCAAACGTGTCATTCTGAGCGCGGCGAAGAATCTCAAAGAGGCCCGATTCGAGCTAGCACAGCAGAGATGCTTCGCCGCGCTCAGAATGACATGAGAGAGGCTCTTTCTCATGGCAAAGCCATGAAAACCGACTGAGACGTGTCATTCTGAGCGCAGCGAAGAATCTCTAATCCGCCTGGTCGAGCGGGTGATAGCCAGAGATTCTGAGCGCAGCGAAGAATGACATGCCAGAGGCCCTTTTCATAGCATACCGTATTTTCGCGGGTTTGTTCAAACCTCACTCAAATTAGATCTGCGTCCTTGTGGAGGCCCCTCAAATTTCCGGATGCAAGATTTGTTTGAATAACCGGATATGCTATAATCTGGCAAAGAAAGAGAATGTCACAGGATTGAGGTCATTGCATGTCAGCAGTCAATAATAGTCGAACGGCAGAGCGCATATTGAGGCGGTTGAAGGGGCTGCGCGAACGGATGCAGCCGGGGGAGGAGCCACTGCTGAACATTCCGGGCATCTGGGATGGTGGACAGGAGGGACGCAGCAAGGCGTGCGATATCGTGCTGACAAACCAGCGCGTAATGGGCTATGTCTTCACCACCTTTCCACGCGAAAAGCTCTTTCTCGAAGCGATGCCGCTCGCGAATATTACCGCCGTCTCCCTGCGTAGCAAGACATACGAGCCACTATTCCGCGAACTGCTGATACGCGACAAAGAGCGCAAAGTCTATATTCGCACGTCGCGTCGCCACAGCGAGCAGTTCTACGAGGCGCTGCGCTCAGCCATCGAAACTTATGCCCCCCAGGCACAGGCGGCGCTCACAGCCGACGAACACAAGGAGCAAAATGGAGGAGCATCCCCTGTGGACGCCCAGGCTGGCGATACCCGGCCTGCCAATACCCAATCTTCAGCTAGCGCTCAATCGGACGAGTTTGTCCAACCTGAGAACGCCCCGACACCTTCTCCCGTCTATGGGCGGCAGGATATCCGCACCGCCTTTGAAAACTCGCCACTGGCGATTACGCTGCTGCTCGTGGGTGGTCTCGCGTTGGAGATCGCCGGTATTGTGTTGTGGGCGGTAACGCACAGCACGGCCACGGGTGGGCCGTTGTTTTTCGCGGGCCTGCTGTGCGTGATATTCGCCATTATCGTGAGGCGACAGAGGCGCTGATACGACCCGTACAGGCTTTACAGCAACTTCAGAGGGATTCGGCAACCAGAATGGCGAGGTTCCGGGCAAGGTGCTGCTCGTAAGGGTCAGCCACGGGAAGATAGGGCCAGTAGCGGTGAGCAAGCGCATTCGCAGCCAGCAGCACCCCGAAGCGATGCAGGCAGTACAGTCCGGGGAGAGGTTGGGTTGATGGAAACGGCGTTGTATCCGTGTTCTCGGCAGGACTTGCCACTACTACGCATCCCGCTGCCTGCGTCGCGCCCGATGCAACATTCCAATTGATGGCAAATGGAATCTTCGCGTTGCCGAGAAAACCACCGGTCTCCACTTCGTTCTCCGCCTCCGTGCAGGTCGGATTGCTCAAAAGCGACCCGTGCAGCACCGTCGCTCCCCAGGCGCTGCCATTCCAGGTGATTTGCAGCGCTATAAAATACTCGTTGCCTTCCTCATAGTCGAGAAAGCTGTCGGGCTGATTGCGCGCAATTACACGTCCATCCGGCAGCGCATACGTCCAGGACGAACGCACTACGGCAAACACGTTCCAATCAGAGGGCAACACGCTGCCAGCGTGGAGCAATTGCGCCGGAACGGTGCAGAAGCGGTGACAATCCTGGCGTTGAAAGATGCAGCTATTGCCGAGGCCAAAGCTGCTGCACGTCGCGTTCTGGGAAGCGACGGTATCCAGGTGAAAGCTCAGCGTCGCCTTCAAAGGCTGCCGGGCTGTCGCGAGACAGTAAACCGCCGTGACAGAAGGCTTGCAGGCTTGCGATGATGACAGGGCATACAATTCGCCAGGTTGCATGGTCTCGACGGTTTGCTGGCTATCGAGCGCGGCTTGCGCCGTTTGTATCAAAGATGCACGCAGGTTCTGCGGCAAATTTTCCAGTGTGGAAGAAAATGTGATGATCCAGGCGGAACTGTTCGCTCCTACTGGCACGGCCTCGTTATACAGGCAGGTATCCGCGCCCAGCAGAAAAGGAATGGAGACGGTGCAGCTCAGCGGCTGGAAAGGGTTCGCCTGCCAGCGTAACAAGTGCGAACCACGCGACAAACGAAGCGGACGATCAACCCCCAGCACCGGCACACGCGCCATCCGCCGCCCATCAATGAACAGCTGTCCCCATGATGGACTGCCCTGGACATAAAAAAGATCGCTGGCACCCTGCGGCGATGGCTGCATTGTTGGCTTCAAATGAAGCAGACCGGATACAATACTGTGCGTAGAGGTGAAGCTACCCAGAAAAAGGGAGAGCAGCAACAGCGTCACACAGGCGATGACAACCAGTTGAAAGACACGCTGGCGCGCTGTCCAGCGCGAACGCAAAGCGGAACGGCGCGGCGG
>DASTKE010000604.1:0-5311 GCA_035716105.1 Ktedonobacteraceae bacterium
CGGCCCGTTTCGTGCATGACCCTGATGGTGTCAAACACCTGCTTGAGCGTCTTCGGGTCAAGGCCGTTGGAGGGTTCGTCCAGCAGGATGAGCGCGGGATCGAGCATCAGGCTGCGAGCAAATTCGACCTGGCGCTGCTGACCGCCGGAGAGGCTGCCTGCCTTGTCTTTTGCACGCTCTTTCACGATGGGAAACAGGTCCTCCACCTCTTTCAGGCGGCGATTGACCAGCCCTACGTCCCTGAGCATATAGGCACCCAGGCGCACGTTCTCGCGCACGGTCATGTCGGTAAACAGGCTGTGGGTCTGCGCCACCTGTACGATACCCTGCGCAAGCACCTGGCGCGGGTTCATGCCAACGATGGAACGACCTTGAAAGACAATTTCGCCCAGGCGCGGCTTGAGCAGGCCGCTGAGCACGCGCAGCACGGTGGATTTGCCGGCACCGTTGGGTCCCACGATGCAGGTAATCGAGCCTTGCAGCACGTCCAGTTCGACGCCCTTCAGCACGTCGCTGCCATCATAGCCAGCATAGACATTCTGTAACTTCAGCATGGTTGTCACGTTCGTTACCCCCCTAAATAGGCATCCAGCACATCCGGATTCTCGCGCACCTCTTCGGGCGTTCCCTCGGCAATCTTCGTGCCGCGATGCATAACGTTCACGGTATCGCACAACTGCATGACAAATTCCATGTTATGCTCGACCACCAGGAAGGTTACTCCCTGCTTGTTTAGCTCGCGCACACGGCTGGCAATATGGTTAATCATCGTCGGGTTGATACCCCCGGCGGGTTCGTCCAGCAAAATCACCTTTGGCTCGGCAATCAGAATGAAGGCGAATTCCAGCAGTTTCTTTTGACCATAGGAGAGATTGCCAGCCGGAACATCTTTCAAGCCTGTGATTCCAACGAAATCCAGCAATTCAAGGGCGCGGCGCTGCTCGTGCCTCGAACTCCAACGGCTGATTAAGCCCACAAAATCGTTACGCTGTGCGGCAACGTGCATGTTTTCCATCACCGTAAGGCGCGGGAAGATGCGCGTTAATTGGAACGTGCGACCAATGCCCATCGCAAACACCCTGTTCGGGGTCGAGTTTGTGATCGACTTGCCATTATAGCGAACGTCGCCCTGGTCTATGCGCTCGTAACCGGTAATCACATTGAAAAGCGTGGTCTTACCGGAACCATTGGGGCCGATGAGGCCCGTAATCTTGCCCTGCTGCACCGAAATCGAGCAGGTGTTGAGCGCCTGAATGCCACCAAATGCCTTGCTGACGCCCTGCGCCTCCAGAATATTCATAGATTTACCTCCTTTACCCCTTCGCTTCTCTCCACAACCAGCTGAGTATCCTGCTGTACACCGGGTGCCGGAGGTGGCTCCCCTCCAGGCTTTTCAACATTGCCGCGTGCAGCCCTTCTTCTCGCCCACCACTCGCTGGTCGTCGGCACAATCCCTCGCGGGAGCACGAGAATAATCACCAGGAACAGTACACCGTAGATGACAAGATACCAGCCATTCTCACCGTAGAGGAGCGTGAAGTATTGCTGCGTCGGCTCCAGAATCAATGCGCCGATAATCGGACCGGAAAGCGTTCCCAGACCGCCCATAAAGCACATCAGCGCAATTACGACATCATAGAGCGCGTCAAAGGCAAAGGGCGGGTAAATGGCTTCGACAAAGTAAGCGTACATACCGCCAAGCATGCCCACAAAAAAGGCGGAGATCACGAAAGCGGTCAGTTTGGACGGTCCCGTCCTGACACCCAGTCCCAATGCCCGGTCCTCGTCGTCGCGAATCGCCAGCAGACCCAACCCATATTTGGAGTTGCGCACCCACCACGAGATCAGCAGAGCAAGCAGCAGAATAGCCAGGGTGACGTAGTAGAATGGCTCGTTGTAGAATGCACCGCTCCACGTGGGGATAGGCAAGCTCAATCCAGCCGAGCCATTGGTGAGGCCGCGCAGATTGTAGGCCAGCAATTGGAAGATGAAGAAAAAGGCGATGGTAATCACGATAAAGGTATGACGCCTGGTCCGCAGCGCGATGATGCCGAGCGGGATGGCCACGATGGCGGCAACCAATCCCACCAGTGGCAGCAGGTAAAAAGGAGTGTAGCCCGCCGGAATATGCCAATCCTGGCACATAAGCGCCATAGCATAGGCTCCAGTGCCAAAGAAGGCAGCATGACCCAGGGCGATATAGCCAGTATAACCCGAAAAGATATTCCAGGCCACTGCCGCCCCCGCGAACATCAGGGTAAAGACCGCTACGGTGGTGACTGCCGGATTCGGGAACAGCAACGGAAAGGCGATAGCGGCAGCTAGCAGGATGAGTAACCCTGCTATTTTGAATATCCTCATTGCTTTCTTCCTTCCAGTTGTCCGAAAATGCCTTGCGGTCGCACCAGCAAGACAATGACTAACAGGATAAAGAAGACTGTGCTCGACCAGACTGGCGACCAGACAACAGCGGTCACATCCTCTATTACCAGCATGAATAGCGAGGCAATCAGCGCTCCTCGCAAACTGCCCATCCCACCCAGAATGATGATGACAAGCAGGCGCGAAATCAGGTCATACGAACTGCCGGGATTGAAGCTGGTAGTAGCGCCAAACGCCATGCCGCCGGCCGCCGTCAGCGCGATGCCGATGCCGAAAGTTATCATGGACACGCGCTCGACATCGATACCGATGAGTTCGGCTGCCGTGCGATTCTGCATCGCGGCACGCACACTCTGACCAAACTTTGTGTTATACAACAGCAGGTAGAGGCCCGTAAGCAAGGCGACGCTCAAAATGAAGCCAAAAATGTAGATGTATGCCAGGTAGAAGCCGCCGATATTTACCGATGCGCTGACATACCAGGCATGAAGTTGCACGTAGTTCGTGCTGAAAATGAGACCAAGCGCGCCCTCAATGATGAGCGCGATGGCAAACGTCACCAGAATCGAGAGCATAATGCGATCACGTTTGAGAGGGCGGATGAAAAACCATTCGAGCGCGAGGCCGAGCAAGAACATGACAGGCATGGTAATAAGCAGACCCACGAACAGGTCAATGTGCAGGTATGTTTGCAGCACATAACTCAAATAGCCGCCCAGGATCACGAGCGCACCAATGGCGATATTGATGATCTCCATCACACCGAAAATCAGGGTCAGACCAGATGACATGAGTGCATAGACACCGCCCGTCAAAATACCCGTGATAACTGCTTCAACAATGATGTTCACAACGCAAACCTTCCTCTGAAATACTTCCTCTCGGTACTCGCACTCATGTCATCCTCGAATGAATACGCTTGCAGGGTCAGGATTGATCCGGTTCTCCATCCCTGGAAGGGAAACCAGATGTCGTAGGGGCGATGCCTGGTGCTCGCCCGTCAAGGCTTCTCCAGGTGACGGGCGAGCACAAGGCATCGCCCCTACGACATTCCCCTCAAGGACGGAGGCCCATTGGCCCTCGTGCATGGACATAGGGCCAATCCTTCATCAACAAATGCCGGTTTTTAGGGCCATGCCGGTTTTGGGAAAACTGGACTGGCTGAAGCAGAACCAGCCGGGAAGACTGGAATGAACTTGCCCGTCTGCCACTGGAACAGATACGCGCTGGCGGCAGTGTTCTGTCCTGTCGAATCGAACTTCACCGCCCCCTGTACACTCTGGAAGGTTGTGTTCGAGTGCAGCGTCTGGATGAGCTTCGAGTTGTCAAGGCTACCGTTCTTCTCGACGGC
Organism: Ktedonobacteraceae bacterium; assembly: GCA_035716105.1. GTDB lineage: Bacteria > Chloroflexota > Ktedonobacteria > Ktedonobacterales > Ktedonobacteraceae > CADDYT01. The sequence continues at coordinate 3,734 of DASTKE010000604.1, forward strand.
CTGCTGCACCACCTGACCAACTGACCAGGCCTCAGCTACGTCCGAACTAATGCCATCAGCGGTACCGCCATATTTGGCGAGGTAGGCTTGAACCATCGTAGAGTTCTGCGGTGCGTTGAGTCCTGGCCACCAACCGTTGGGTACCATAATGGCCTCAGCCGACTGCTGCCCACCGATGGCCTTAAGGAATTCCGTTCCCTGATCAGGGCCAGCCGTGGCGATCATCGCCTGCGGATTGTAATGCTGCTGCTTCTCCGCCAGGATAAAGGCCGAGATGTCGGGCAGCAATGTACCGAAGACATTGACCTGCGCACCGGATGCAATCACCTTTTGGGCAATAGGCGTGTAGTCTGTAGTCTCAGCAGGATAGACCTGGTAGGACACCGTCTTCACACCACCCTGCTCCAACAACTGTTTGGCGCGATCAACCTGCGGCTGTGTAAATGGATCGTCCTCGGTGGCATAGGCAGCAGTCTTCGGGCGCTGTGCAACAGGAAGCGAAAGGATGTATTGCGTGAAGCTATCCAGGTTGTTGGCAACCGGCAAGGAAACATCGAAGACATTGTTCAACCCCTGCGTGAAAACGGAGGGGCCACCACCGGCACCTTCTACCATAGCATAGCCATAGCGATTGGCAACGACTGAAGCCGGTTTCGTCAGCAGCGTGGAGAATGGGCCAAAGACCAGGTCCACTTTGTCGACGGTAATCAGCTTCTGGTAGTTGGTGACTACCTGCGTGGTGCTGCTGGCATCCGAAAGAATATCCAGCGAGACCTGGCGACCCAGAACGCCGCCATGCGCATTCACGTAATCGGCCCAGAGCTGGTAGCCCTGCTCAAACGCTTTGCCGTCGTCGGAGAAGTCGCCTGAAAGGGACAGCGAGATGCCGATCTTGATAGGAGTTTTAGGCTGGCTGCTACTGCCACTACCACTGCCACTGCCAGAGCTTGCAGGCGCTTGTCCGCAACCTACCAGAAATAGCATGATCAGGCAAAGACTCCCGGCGGTACCGAGAAGCTTTCTCAGCCAGCTAACAGATCGTCCATACATGGTTATTACTCTCCTTGTTTCATTCTGGCGCTGAGGCCAGTTGTTCCGACGAATAATACATACGTCGCTTTTGGGGGGTTCCTTCACATGTCCCCCTGAACCGGGAAATTAGCTGAGAAGTGCCAGAGGCTCCTCTAGCATCTCAGTCAATGTGGACAAGAATTGCGCGCCCCGCGCTCCGTCCACGACACGATGGTCACACGAAAGTGTGAGCATCATGACAGGTACAACTGCCGGTTGACCATTCACAGGAACCACGCGCTCGGCAATACGGCCAACCGCGAGGATAGCCACCTGCGGCGGGTTGATGACCGCGTTAAAGGCATCCACCCCGTACATACCCAGATTACTGATGGTAAATGTACCGCCGCTGATATCCTCTGGCCGGAGCTTGCCCGCCTGCGCCCGCGACACTGCTTCCTGACGCCGCCTGGCGATCTCGCCCAGACCCAGCTGATCCGCCTGGTGAATCACCGGAACAACCAAACCCTCCCGGCTTCCTTGCTCGCTCCCATCTCCTCCAATAGC
>DASTKE010000605.1:0-6416 GCA_035716105.1 Ktedonobacteraceae bacterium
AGAGGACACGGCTCTTCGAGAGAGGGAGGAAAGCCTCTGAAGCTCGTTTCTCCCACTCTCAACCCTTTCTGTAGTTTTGAAACACCCCTTATTATCGAAACACAGCACAGGCCAGGCCCGAAAGATATCCCCTACGGCATCCCGGTTTCGGAGTGGCCGACTGTGCTTTCGCGAGTCGAACACCATGAATCCTACCGTACAATAGCGAGAGACTACAGTGTCTCGCGGGAAACTATACGCCGTTTCGTACAAGCCTTAACAAAGGCTGGGTAGCACAGATCCGCACTGGGCATTTCCCAGTGCCATGGCCTAGCGTGCTTCATCGGGTTAACTAGGGCGACCCGCTGAGAAAAGTGGTGAGCGATTATGGAGTCTCCTATGAGACGGTAGGGCGTGTGATAGATGCGGCTCGGGCTGGGATGGAGTCGAGCAGGTGATTGAAGTGTTCCGGCGATTCAGGTATCATGTTGGCTAGGTCCAAACCAACACACTCACCGTGGTTTCATTGCTGCGGATGCTTCTGGCGCTTACATGGTGTACAGCTTCACGGCAGTGACAAAGAGCCACTGTAAGAACCCGCCAATGGTGATGCGTTCCATCAGTCCCACGATGCGGCTCTTGGTGGCACCGGTGTAGGCAGCCGCTCCCCCAGAGATGAAGACGAGCACGGCGCTGACGAAGGAGTAGAGGCCGTAGCCCCGCAAGCGCCGGATCGTCCTGAACCAGAATCCCATGAACGCCATGCTGAGCATCGTCGTCAGCGAGCTCAGCCCGGCCAGCACAATGTGGATGATCCCCCTGGGAGTGACGGCAGCGCCGCGTGGATCCTGAGGAAAAAAGACGGTCAGGAACCCGAAGAGCCCTTCGGCTACGAGGACGAGCGCTCCTCGTGACCCACTCCTCACGCCCTTGTTCTGGCTCATGGCGCGTACTTTCGCCAAGAGGCCGAGGCCAAAGGCCATGGTGAGCAGATTGTACAGGGCGAAGAGTGGGTTGAGCAGGGTCTTGTTGGGTGCTCCCGCTTCGATCAACTCGCTCACGAAGTGTGAAATGTGGCTGTACCCGGGTCTCTTGACTCCTCCGACGATGACCGCTCCCACATACACCAGTGGAGCAAGCATGCCACAGAGCATGTAGCGTTTGTTTCTCATTTTGTCTCCCACCTTTGCCTTGGATAGGACACGTGTCATCCATTCTATAGAACAAAAGGTACTCGCGCTTATTCCTTGACGGCTCGTACATAGAGCACGCTCAGGACCAGGCTCACAACGATGATGATCGCAAAAAACGCCTCGACGCCAATACTTGTGGGCATTCCCCTCATACTTGTGAGAAGAAAGATGGCCAGGATCGCGGTTCCAGTGAGGACGATGAACACCAGCAGAGGACCCGCAAGGAGATAGCCTAAGAGCTTTCTTCGCCACAGCAGCACTGCTGTGATGATCATGGCGGGCAGGTAGAGCCCTAGATCCAGGACGTGGACGGGATTGGTCGGCAAGTTGGCCATCGCCACACTTGGCGGGATCTTGCCTGTCAACAGCGCCGGGATCTCCTCGCTCAGCCAGAGCAGGTAAAACAGGATGCCGATCACCAGTAACAAGACACTCACCGCTCTTGCTTTGGTATTGCCAGCAAAAGAGGCCTGGAGCTGCTCCAGGTGCAGGTGGATCACGAGGCTCACCAGCGCGTAAAAAGACAGGCCAAGAATCGCCACATACACCAGGAACAGGCGGTTGAAGTGGACATCAAAGGCATAGATGACATAGGCGTAGAGCAGATAGAGCAGGACGCCGCTCCAGATCAGGAAGGCTTTGACCGATCCTCTGTTGACCAGGTAGGCCGTAATGAGCAGCGCCAGGACGGCGACCAGATTGACGAGGTCCTGGCCAAGGCCCTGGATGGCCCAGGACGGGGTTTCCCTGGCGTAGGTGCTCGTGAGCAGGAGTCCGGCGCCGCTTGCAAGCAGCACCAGGATGGCAACCAGCACTGATAACCACAGGGCAGTCTTCGAGAAGTTCATTACAGCACCGTCACCTTTCCCGATTGGTTATATTCAATCTCGGTGATCTTGAAGCGGAACCAGGTGAAATCGCCCGAGGCGAGATGCCAGGTGACTTCACTTCTGGTGGGGATGCGAATGCCCTCGACCTCCTCATACTCACTGGACTGAGCCGTCCAGGGATCGAGCCGGTAGCGCCCATGCTCTTCTTGATAGCGGTCCGCCGAAAGCTTCGTCAGTTGGCCTTGCGCGTTTACATGCAGCACCCCTGAAGCCGTGACTCCCTGGTGATGGATGGTGGCCTTCACCGAGTTGGCATCGAGGGCCTGCCACTCGATGGTTGGGCTCAGCCAGGCCGTCGGGAACCAGGCCATTTCAAGCAAGTAACGCTGCAGCTCCCCCTGGTCCATTTCTGGCCCGCGCGCATTGCCCATTGTGACGGCCGACCAGAGCCGGATGCGCATCTGGCCGTGGCCATCGGCGAACCGATCGGTGGCCGAGATCGAGACGAGCGGAAACGGCCGGATCGTGGTGTGCCAGAGAAAGGCGGGAGGAGCTGTCGTGAAGTATTGTTCCGCGGCCATGGGGAGCCACTTCTGGCCCGGTTGCATGCGCATGGACCCTCGCTGCTTGAGACGCACCGTGCGGATGGGTGCTTTGCCCACCACCTGCGCATAGCGGAGATAGCGTTGCAGTGGTGCTGGCAAGCCCAGCACCTGGACTTCTGTGATGGCTTCTGACTGCGCCTGCTCACCGTGCTGCAACAGGGCGAGTCCATCCTTGCGTAGCGTTCTTCTCATTGCTTCTTGCCTCCTCACAACCCATTCCGTACATGACGTGCTTTCGGCTGCAGGATAGTGCGCTCCAACAGCAGGTCGACGAGCAGCCCGATGAGCACTGTGCCACTGATCACCGGCCCGTAGATAGCATCAGAGGGATGCGGTACAATCCCCGTCCAGGTCACAGCGAAGAGCAGGAGCGAGAGGACACACGCGACGATGGTTACGCCTTTCCAACGCTCTTTCAGGAAGGGCACGCCGAACAACCCCAGCCCACCTGCGACGAAGAACACGATCGTTCCGGCTACCAGGATCACAGCAATCGCCCGGACGACTGGAGCGCTGAGGAACGAGTCCAGCAGCCCGGAATGGCCTGACCATCCTGTTCTTCCATCGGGTCCGGGCATCCCACCTGGGATGATCCCGAGGTGGATAGCCGCATGGCCAATGAGCACCAGCCCCAACAGGAGGAGCGCAAGATGCATCACTATATGTTTCATAGGAGTCTTCTTTCTTCTAGCGGAACAACTCTCCCGTTCCGAACACCCTCTTCCAGAGGAAGTATCTCTCCGTTCCAGACTCTTCCTTTTTCACTCAGGGACGTAACCGAAACGGCATCATCATACCCTGATTTGTATATGGCATTGGTGAGCAAAGAGTGACTGAATGGCATGTGCGCGACTGCTTTGGGACGCGCACATGCCATCACCCAGCCACTGTTTGCCGGAACAGCGGATAGACGGCGAGAAAGAACTTGCCAAGCTGCTGAATCAGGCACAAGAGTGGCAGCTTTCCTTTGACCGGATCCAGATGCTGAAACAGCATCTCGGTATAATGCACTCCGACGCGTCTGGCGAAGGCCGGCAGGAGGCGCCTCGACTCGCTCACGGGGATCACCTGATCACCGCGATCGTGCAGCAGGACGATGAGCGGAGCATGCATATCGTTCAGGTAATGCATCGGAGAAAGCGCGACGAGGCGCTCTTGCATGGCGGGGGGCAGGCGATGCAACGCTGCCTCTGCCTCATCTGCATCCAGAGACGTGAGCAACGGGTACACTGCTCGGCCATCCGCCGACAGGTCATGACTGTCGAGATGCCCGCTCTGCTCGGCCAGTGCCTCTCTCAGACGTCTTGCTGCGTCCTGTTCCAGCCAGGCAGTCACCGAATGGACGAAGACTTTGCGGGTCAGCGGATCCACCCGCCACGACTCTCGCCCGTCTCCGCAAGGGCGCGTGGCACTGGCGATGTCCTGGGCGAACGTCCACATCGAGGCATAGGGCGCGTAGGCGCCAATGAAGCCGACATGGTCTCGGATGAGGGGGCTGGCAGCCGCCATCAGGGCGAAGGCGCCTCCTACACAGGTGCCAAGCAGGCCGGATCTCTCGGGGTCCACGTCGGGTCGCTCGATCAACCAGCGGTACGCCAGCGCGATATCCTCGATGTCCCCAGGCTCAAGCCGGAAGTCCCGCATGGCGGGCGACCAGTAGAGCAGCGCCGCAAAACCCGCACGTGCCAGCGCTTTCCCCAGGATGGGCACCTGCGGGTGATCGACGCCGAAAGGCACAACGCCCAGGCACACCACGATGCCGGGATGGGGCCCGCTCGACGATGGCCGATAGAGATCGCCTTCGGCCTGGCCAGAACGGGTCGGATACCTCACCTTCTCATTCACTGGCGGCTTCGTTACCCAATCCACCGGTCGGGAGGGCAGCATTGGAAAGACTTTGAGGAAGAAGACCGCCGCCCGTGCTACAACGCGGATCGGCCGCGTCGCGCTGTTGAAGGCGTGGATCACCTTGCGGGCCTCATGATCACCTAGAGTAGGTGAAACTTTTCCTGTAGATGTAGCCGTAGACATACTTGACCTCCTTTGAGGTGACCTGTTTCTTGGTTCAACGAATGCAACGCAACAAACTCTTCCTCTAAGCAGGACTGCCATGCCTCGGCAAGTGATAGCTGCGATACTCGGCCATCCACAGGTAGGCGGCCAGTCCAAAGTGGGGTGGCCCCACTTTCGCCGAGTGGGAGAACTTGGAAGCTCATCCACTGTACTGCTGTTCATACGTCGCTGGGCTGAGATAGCCCAGAGTCGAATGGCGGCGCTGCCGATTGTAGAATACTTCGATGTACTCAAAAATCGACAGCTGCGCCTCCTCACGAGTCCGATAGCTGTGCCAGTCGGTCCACTCGCCTTTGAGCGAACTGAAGAAGGATTCCATCGCCGCATTGTCGTAGCAATCGCCTTTGCCGCTCATGCTGACCTGGACCCCGAGCTGGGCCAGTAGTGCCTGGTAGGCCCCACTGGTATACTGGCTGCCTCGGTCCGAGTGGTGCAGCAGACCCGCCGCGGGGTGTCGAGCGAGCAGCGCCATGCGCAGGGCCTGTTCCACTAAAGCTTCATCCCGAAGCGCTCCCATAGCCCAGCCTACCACGCGCCGCAAAACAGATCAAGGACGACAGCCAGGTAGAGCCAGCCCTCTGCCGTCCAGATCCCCGTGATGTCGGTCACCCACTTGGTAGTGGGAGTTTGTGCGCTAAAGTCTCGATCGAGCAGGTTGTCGGCGACAGGAGCCGTGTGCTGACTGTCGGTCGTGACCGTCCGATGAGGCCAACGGCGCGCGGACAGACCGAGTTGCCGCATCAGGCGCACCACCCGCTTGCGTCCGCAGGGCTGCCCTTGCTCGACGAGTTCCGCCCGGATCCGCCGGCTGCCGTAGATGCGATGGCTCGCCTGATGCACCTGACGAATCCGCGCCGCCAACGCTTCATCAGCCAGTTGCCGTTGGCTGGGAGGCCGCCGCTTCCAGGCGTAGTAGCCACTATCGGAGACGCCGAGCGCCTGGCACATTGCCTTAACGGGATAGTCCTGGCAATGCTCTCGGATAAAGCGATACTTCATCTGGCATCCCGTGAGTAGATGTGAACTGCTTTTTTTAGAATGTCACGTTCTTGCCGCACCGTCTCCAGCTCGCGCTTGAGTCGGCGGATCTCCTCTTCCTGGGCGGTCTAATGTCCACTGCCTGGAAAGGCCTGGTCTCCCTGCTGGGCAAACAGCTTACACCAATGGTGCAGCGTACTATCGGCAATGCCCAGATCACGCGCAACCTGGATAATGCTCTTGCCACTCGTCTGTGCCAGGCGGACCGCTTCCAGTTTGAACTCTTTGCTAAATGTGCGTTGTTCCTTTGGCATGCTGACTTTCCCCTTCTGTGGTCGAGTATAGTCCAAGTTCCTCGACTCCACAATACCGGGGCCAGCTCATGAATGCCATCCTCTGGCAACGAGGAGCGGCTGGTCGTGCGAGCGCAGTCCCGTCACGCCAGCCGCAGGCCGCGCCGGAGCGCTTCCATGCTCCGCGCTCGGAACGCTATGGAAACGGAGGCGCCGGGACGCATGCCGTCAAAACCGTGGTACGCACCTTCCACCGCGTCGAGTTCACAGGGTACGCCCGCCTCGTTCAGGCGACGGGCGTACTCCTTGTTCTCGGGGTAGAGCAGATCGAGCGTGCCCACACCGATCCACGCGGGCGCGAGCCCCCGCAGGTCCCGGCGACGTGCGGGGGCTGCATACTCAGGTGCGGCGTCCATCGTCGGCGGGTGGCCGAGGTAGGACGTCCAGCCAAGTCGGTTCGACCCC
>DASTKE010000606.1:0-2449 GCA_035716105.1 Ktedonobacteraceae bacterium
CAAAGCAAGCTGAGATCGACGCTATCGTTCAGGGGCATATTTCTTTCATGGTCACTCCTCATGACCATGCCCACAACAGCAACGGATGCGGCGCACCATGCCCGATCTGTCAACAACAGGGGCAGAATGGTGCCTGCAAGCTGGCGTCTAAGCACCCTGGCGATCACGTGTGCAATGTCAATAGCAACCATACCTGGGCCAACGACGGCATTCCAGGCCCACATCCCTAAAGATTGAATAGCAACCACATCATGTAGGAGCCGATTTATCGGCCTGTCAAGCGGGCCGATAAATCGGCTCCTACGTTAGCATCCGCGCTGTAGCTCCTTTCGTTTCCGCTTTTGGCAGGCTGGTTGGGAATAGATCAGTAGCACACAAACAACTCAATAACTCAATAGTGTGTATCAGTTCCACGCCACAGATTCTACCCAAACCAGTTCCCAATTTCGTCATACCTGTTGAGCCAACTTCACCTCTCTTCCCAGCGTACATAGATAGAGCGGCGTGTGCGTTCTAAACAATAAACCAATATGTAAGTTGTCATAGGAAAGGCTATTAAATGCTACAGAATAGACCGGCCATCCTCGCGGAGGGCCTGGAAAAGCGATATGGCAAAACGATTGCGCTGCGCGGTCTCAACTTGAAGGCCGAGCAAGGAACCGTGCTTGGTTTGCTTGGCCCAAATGGGGCTGGCAAAACCACAGCGGTGCGCATTCTGACGACGCTTCTGAAGCCTGACGCCGGGCGGGCTGAGGTGATCGGGCTGGATGTCGTCAAACAGGCAGACATGCTCCGGTCGCGTATTGGCCTGGCAGGCCAGTATGCTGCCGTTGATGAAAATCTCACTGGCTACGAAAATCTGAAAATGTTCGGGCAACTCTATCACTTACCCGGAAAGGTGGCGCGGCGACGGGCCGACGAACTCCTTGAACGCTTTGACCTGGTTGATGCAGCCGGGCGTACCGTCAAAACCTACTCCGGGGGAATGCGCCGCCGCCTCGATCTGGCGGCGAGCCTCATCATGTCTCCCCCGGTGCTCTTCCTCGACGAGCCAACGACGGGCCTCGACCCTCGCGGGCGCATAGCTATGTGGGAGATCATCAGTGATCTCGTCAACGACGGTACCACCGTGCTGCTCACCACGCAATACCTGGAAGAAGCCGATCAACTCGCCCATCAAATTGCCGTTGTCGATCAAGGACAGGTAATCGCCAGGGGAACAGCCGATGAATTAAAGACCCAGATTGGCGGCGAGCGCTTTGAGCTTACCATTGCTCCTGGCGGCGATCTCGCCACTGCACTTCAGGTTCTGCGCGCCTATAGTTCGGGCGACATTCAGGTTGAGACCGATCAACGTCACCTCGTCGTGCCAGTAGAACGCGGCGCGCAACTGCTGACCGCCATTGTACGCGACCTCGATGCGGAGCAGATTCCGCTGGACGACCTCGCGCTGCGCCGCCCGACGCTGGATGATGTCTTCCTCACGCTGACCGGACACGATACCAACGCGGCAGTTGCAACCTCAGATACGGATACACCGGCGGAACAGCCTCTGGCAAGGAGCACACGATGAGCAGCACCATCTCAACTACCACCCAAAAATTGAAGCCAAAAGCACGCCCGGCGCTCTACTGGACGTTCGCCGATGCCTTCATCCTGGCAAAGCGCAACCTGATCCAGATTCCGCGCATTCCTGAAGAGCTGATCTTCTCAACGATCCAGCCCATCATGTTCGTCCTGCTCTTCCGTTACGTGTTTGGCGGTTCTATTAAGGTACCAGGCATTAGCTATGTTGACTTCCTGATGCCCGGCATCTTCGCGCAAACCATCATCTTCGGCGCGACCTCCACCGGCATCGGCCTGGCTACCGACCTGCAGCGCGGACTCGTCGACCGTTTCCGCTCGCTGCCAATGGCGAAGTCCGCCGTACTGACAGGCCGCACCATCTCCGACATGGTGCGCAACACGTTCGTCATCGTGGTGATGTGGACGGTCGGCCTGCTCGTCGGCTTCCAGCCACAGGGCAATCCCCTGTACTGGCTGGCGGCAACCGGCTTGCTCATACTCACCAGCTTCGCCTTTTCGTGGATCTCGGCCACTATCGGGTTGTCTGTGAGCACGGTGGAGGCTGCGCAATCGGCAGGCTTCATCTGGCTCTTCCCGTTGACCTTCGCCAGCAGCGCGTTCGCGCCGACGCAGAACATGCCCACCTGGCTGCGTGTCTTCGCGGAGCACCAGCCGGTTTCGATCATCGTCAACGCGGTACGCGGCCTTTTGCTCAACCAGCCCGATGCTTCGACCATCTGGCAGGCAGTTGCCTGGTGCGTAGGCATCCTGGTTGTCTTCATCCCACTGGCCGTAGCCGCTTACGGACGCCGGACGGCAAAATAAGCCTAAACGAAAAGGGTACCACGAGAGGATGGCCTGCAAAGCGCGCTTTGCAGGCCAT
>DASTKE010000607.1:0-6895 GCA_035716105.1 Ktedonobacteraceae bacterium
GATGCTCACGCCAGAGGCGGCGAAGATCGCCCATAGCGAAGCGCTCGCCCTCTGTGAAGGCTCCATGCCACCGCATTATGCCGGATGGATTGCGAGCGAACTCTGCGCCGATTGCGTCCTGGCCGGACAGTGGCAGCAAGCGTATACCTATGCTCTCAAAGCCGCTGCGTCCAGGGACCCGACCATTCTCTCGCTTGGAGGAGCTGCCCGCTGGTATGAGATCGCAGCCTTGCTGTGGGGAGGGAGTGCAGATCAGGCCAGAGAGGAGGTGCGTCGCTTTGGAGAGGCCATGAACAACAACCGGCGCTCTGCTCTTCTCTATTTGCGATCGCTCGCGCTCCTCGCGCAGTCTCGCGGCGAGATCGATGCCGCAATTGCACACTTGCAGGAGGTAGCGCGTGGTGCAGAAGAGGTGGGGTTACCAGGTGAACTGTGGTCAATGTGTGTGGAACTCGGGGAGATATACCTGAAACAGGGCGATGAGAGCCAGGCGGACCAGACATTCGCACGCGCTGCCGAGATACTCCACTCGCTGGCAGACACCATGGAAGACCACCAACAGCGTACCTCCTTCCTCTCCGCACCAGTGGTCAAGCGCGTCTTGGAATACGTGCGGTTTTTGGAGTGAAGTTGGATGGATGTGGATGACACGGGAATTTTCTCAAGCTTCATGCTCACTTTTTTCGGAGTGACAATGGAATCTCATTTCATTACCAGCTCAGGCAAGAGGAACGGCGTCTGAAGGTTGGAAGCGCCTGGGAGAACCGCGATCTGGTGTTTCCCGACCTGATGGGCGGCTACCTTAATCCTAAATTCGCGTGATTGCGGTCAAAAAGGGATGCTCATAAAGCAAGACGGGAAGCCAGTTCACGAAACGGCTTCCCGTCTATGTTTGTGGTGCCGAAGGGGGGACTCGAACCCCCACGCCCTTAAGAGCACAACGCCCTGAACGTTGCGTGTCTACCAATTTCACCACTTCGGCGGAGTCTGGTTTGTCCCGGTGGACAGCTTGTATTCTAGCGGAACTGTTGCGACTTGTCAAGGGGTTTGAGAGGCAATTTTTGAGGTTTGTCTTTTTCCGGGTGCTGAAGGGGGGACTCAAATTGGAGGTGCTGGGGGAAGGAGGCAAGGCGGCAGAACCGCCCCGCCTCTTTTTTGTGTTCAGGCCAGGATTTCGACGGTGTCGCCGTCCTGGACGCGGTGGCCGCGCCCGACTTGCTGGCCGTCGAAGCGGGCGGAGGGTCCCCAGATGCGCGCTCCACGACAGGTCGCGCCGAGGTCTTTGTGGATTTTGACGGCGACATCGTAGATCGTCGCGTTTGGCTCCATCGCCAGTGGCTCCTCGTTGACCTGTTTGTTGGTGCGCAGGTAGACGCGCATGAGACCCGTAAGCTGCCAGATGGCCTCTTTGAGCCGGTCAAGGCTGTCGTCGTCGAGGATGGAGACGCCGACGACGGGCAGTTCCGGCGCGGTAGCCTGCAATGCTGCCAGGTCGGCTTCGGTTGCCTCGTCCATTTTGGTGGCCGCCAGCAGGGCAGGCGGGTCGATACCTGCCAGGGCCACTTCGGTGCGCACGTCCTTGAGTACGTCATGGGGGGCGCACACATCCTGGCAGTAGACGATGGCGTCGGCTCCGCGCAGCACGCCAAGCAGGGCGCGACCACCACCGCGATCTTCGCTGGCTCCCTCGATCAGGCCGGGAATCTCGACCAGTTGGACGAGGACGCCTCCGATACGGGTCAGCGCCGGAACGGGCCGCAATGTTGTGAAGGCGTAGTCGCCGATTTTGATTTGCACGTGCGAGAGCGCGTGCAGCAGCGATGATTTGCCCGCGTTGGGCGCACCTACTAACGCGACCTGCGCGACTCCTTCGCGGCGCACAGCGATGCTGTCGCGTTGGATGGTGTGCGAGCGCGAATGTGTCTCTTCGATCTGACTGAGCACCCACTTCCGAATATCTCCGTAGGGGCCGTTTTTATAGCCGGGCAGGTCGTTTAGAATACTGCGCAGTTCGCGCACACGCTCCGAACCTTCTTTGCCGACGAGCCGGCGTTTAATCACTTGCATCTGGACTTGATGGGGCATAGGCATACCACGATACTCCTTGTTACTCTTGAGGAACATGAGCGGGAGGGTACGCCAATACGTACATACGAGAGCAGGCTCTACATGCTGCTCTGTTGGAGGAAGGTGCGTCCTTCCCGCTGCTTACACATGACGCGAGGAATTGTAAGCAGCGGTCTAGCCGTTTTTATGTGATTTGATGTAGCGCCAGGCGCTTTCACGAGTGATACCCATAACTATGCTATGCTTTCTTTGTTGCAAACTACATGCTCCACTATACCATAAAAACCTCGTCCCTGCAATGGCATTTTTGCCGCCGTCAACATTTCCTCCTGTTTTTCCCTGTTGTATCCCGCGCTATCTGCTATAATTACAAGCAAGGTCTTTCTTCCGTCGCCCTCATCGGGGATTTTTACGCCCTGTTTATCTATAGGACGCTTCTAATCGTGATAGAAGCATGTGGGGAACCATTCCTGCTGAGTTTGGTGAGTCAGGAGCTATCTATGAAAGAGCAAACCGCGCCGGTCTGGGCTGCCATCGATATCGGCAGCAACACAGTGCATATTGTGGTGGCGCACAGTATGCCCGATAAGCTGGATATTCTCGCGGACGAAGTTGATATGACGCGCATCGGCGAAAGCGTCAACGCGACGGGCGAGATTTCGCAGCAGAAGCAGAATGAGACGATCAAGGTACTGTGTAAGTATAAGAAGCTGGCTGAAGAGCACCACGCCGGGCAAATATTGGTGGTTGGAACAGAGGCCATTCGCAAGGCCAGCAACAAAGATGACTTTCTCGCGGCGGTGGAGCGCGAAACGGGGCTGCATGTGCAGCTCATCAATGGAGACATTGAGGCGGTGCTCACCTTCTACGGCGCAACCTACGAACTGTACCAGGAACAGAATCCACCATCGCGGGTGGGAGTGATGGACCTGGGCGGCGGCAGCACCGAACTGATTATTGCCAGGAGCAAACGTATTACCTGGCGCACCTCGTTCTCTATTGGCTCTGGCTGGCTGCACGACCGTTATCTTTCCGCGAATCCTCCGTCGCACGATGAGCTTTCAGTAGCCCAGCAATTTTTGCGCACCTATCTGAAAAAATCGAATGTGAAACGTCTCCCGCGTGTGCTGGTGGCTACCGGAGGAACGGCGAACTCGCTGCTCTACCTCGCGCAGCAGGCGTTCCAATTGCCTGAGCAGGAGCATCAACTGACCTATGACGGCGTGATGCGGGCCGAGGGACTGATGAGCGCGCTGTCGGCGGAGTCGATTGCCAGGAGATATCACCAGCCGGTTGGGCGCGCGCGCATACTGCTGGCGGGAACGTTGATTATCGCGGCGGTGATGTCGAAGTTTCATCTGCAAACGATCCGCGTCAGCCCGCATGGTATTCGCGAAGGTGTGCTGCTCGCTCGTGCGCGCTTCGGTGAAGGCTGGCTGAAACAGGTGCAGCAGATCAGCCAGCAGACAGATGTTGATACCAGTTCGCATGGAAAAGAGCTAGAGGGAACGCCGGAGGAGCCATTTGCCCAATCGGGCAGGCATGAGCTGAAGGACCGCGCGGAGAAGTTCGTGCAGGAATGCGACAAGGTGCTGCACAACGAGACCGAGGATATCGAGCCGGTACATAAGCTGCGCGTTGCCTCGCGCCGCTTGCGTGCCGCTCTCGATGCCTATCAATCCTGCTGCGATCCGAAGCTGTTTAAGCAAGTATACAAGCAGGTGAAAGATGCCGCCGATAGCGCGGGTGCCGTGCGCGATACCGATGTGATGTTGCAGGGATTGCAGAAGCAGCTTGAACAGGTGCCAACCGCGGAAGTGGCGGGCGTGCAATGGCTGGTCGATCATCTCATGCTCTATCGTGAAGAGCGGCAGCAAGTGCTGGATGATTTTCTCAACGCGTTAGATGGCGGCACGCTCAAGCATCAGGCGGAGGCAAGCATCAAGAAAGGAGCGGCATCCAATGGCAAAAGCTAAACCAGTTACCGGATTGAACTGCCAGGAGGCGACGGGCAAGAATGCCCGGCTCATTGCTATGCTCCGCCTGGAAGAGATGTATCAATGGACAAAGTACGTTGACCATCCCTATGATGTGGCCGGATTGCATAACCTGCGCATCGCTGCCAAGCGCGTGCGCTACACATTGGAAGTGTTTGAGGATGCTTTACCTGAAGCATGCAAGCCCATCGTCGATGAACTGGCACAGTTGCAGGATGAACTGGGCGCGGTTCACGACAGCGATGTCATGATCGCGCTGCTGCGGCTCTGCCTGGCGAGTCAGGATAGCGGCACCGCGTATGAACATGCATTGTCGCGGGTGGAGAAGCATCCCGGCAAGGGGAAGCTAATGGTACCACCGGAGTTGCTGGCGAAGCTGCTCGACCCGGCCACTGTCCCCTCAGATGAGGCGCGTTTTGGCCTGGAACAACTTTTGCAGCAGCGTTTGCAGCGTCGTGAAGATGAATACAAATCATTCCACCAGCATTGGGAGCACCTTCAAGAACGAGATTTTCGGCGCAAGGTGCTGGAAACGCTCAATGCCTGAGCAAATGGTGATATAATACAACTGCATCATACCTATCTTTTTAGAAGTGTATTGTCAGGCAGATAAGAAAAAAGGCGGCAAGGAGATGACGACACTGTTTTCCATAGAAGAATTGAGTTGGTGGCAGGAACCGCAGCCAACAGCCGAAGAGTTGCGTTTAAGTGGTGGGCTGCAGGTCGAGGACTGGCCTCATGCTCGCCATGTAATGCGTCTTTCGGCTCAGCTATTTGAAGCAACGCAGCCTTTACATCAACTGGACGAACACGCCCTGCGCTTGCTTGAGCGTGCCGCGTTTTTGCACAATACCGGTATGATGATCGAGTCTCGTCGCCATCATAAGCACTCGTTCCGGCTGATAAAGGAGGCGAAGCTGCCCGATTTCACGGACGAGGAACGCTACGAAATCGCCTGCATAGCGCGCTACCATCGTCGTGCTATGCCCAGTTCCTCGCATGAAGAATTTGCCGCTCTGAAACGTCCTGCCCGCAAACGAGTATCCGCGCTCTCGGCCCTGTTGCGCGTTGCCGATGCCCTGGATTACAGCCATGATGGCCGCGTCCTGCTGCTCGCTGCCGAACCAGAACTCTGCACCGACCATGCCTGGGCCATCGACCTCTGGATTCGTCCTCTCTCCGACCTTGATATTGAATTAGAGAAAGCCTACGAGAAGGCCGACCTCTTTGAAAAGACCTTTAAGCGCAAACTGAACCTTTTGATTCGCGATTGACTCTCAGTAGACAAACATGAGTCATTCCGAATGGTGGATTTGGGCAGGCCACCCGCAAGGGGATGGCCCTACTAGACACGTCAGCCGCCTGGCTTGCAGAACTGCGTGGTATAGTAGGGCCATCCCCTTGCGGGTGGCCTGGTGGCTTCTCTCCCCTAAGTTCACTCCTATGGAGTTGTCCCTACAGTTCGAGGGGGTTATCGGGCGGCAGGTCGGGTGTGAACTCGTGGAGGACGATGGCCGCGCCGCAAGCTTCTTCGGGATGAATCCAGAGCACCGGGTGTCCCTGTTGCTCCGATTGCCAGTTTTCGGTCCGTTCCTTGTAGGTATAGGTGACTCCATGCTCATCCAGGTAGCGCCTGGAGGCGGCGAGGTTTTCCACCGCCAGGATGATGCGGCAGAGGCTCTCACCGTAGGTTTGCAGGTAGCGGGTGAGCGCGCCCGGCTGCGGCAGGTGCTCTCGACCTTCGGGAGCGTCGATGATGGCGGGAATGGGCGTGGCAAGCTCGAAGCTTTGCTGGTTGGGATGGAGCAGGAACGAGACCAGGATCGCGTCCCAGGCATCGATTTCGCCGGAGAACTGTTCCGAGGGTGGCAGGCCATAGATGTGTTGGAAGCGCTGCGCCGCTTCGCCCAGGTCTGCTACCGCGATGGTTGTGCTCAGGACTTTGCTGACGCCGAGAGGATGTTCCGGTGGCGCTGCCCAACCTGCCAGCCGGTGGCGGCGTTCCTCGCCCGCGCTGTCGTGCTGGATCACAAAGGGATAGTGTTGGGTCAGATCGGGGCGCTCAACATCGCTGCGCGACCATGCCCGGAACTGCCCATTGGCGGCATTCAAGCGTCCCGCCTTCGGCCCAAGTACGGATACGCCCCGCTCTCTCATCGCGGCAGTATCGGCCTCGATATCGTCGGAGGAGAGTACGAAGTTCAGGTAGCCATTGCCCTTAGCCAGCCGCTCCAGCATACTCTGCTGCGCCTCCGCCGGAGTGCGCATGGCGATCAACTCGATGTAGGTATCGCCGATCACGATAATGCGGTTCTCGGTACCGCCGGAGGGATGGATACCGCCTCCGCTGACCGCCAGGCCGAGTTTATCCTGAAATATCCTGCTCGCCTCATATAAGTCATTCACGCCAATGATGATGTGGTCAATTCCTGTCAGCACGATTTCCTCACATTCAGAGTATCTACAAGCCAGGACACCCGCAAGGGGTGTCCCTACTATATACGATCAGGTACGTGTTCTCGCGTATAGTAGGGATACCCCTTGGAACTTATTCGAAAACCCGGTTGTAGCCCTCTATCGAGGCGGCTTCAGAGAGGTTTCCGAATAAGCTCTTGCGGGTGTCCTGCTCCCTGAGTGGTTAATAGCTCCGCACACCTGTTAGCGCGTGCGGGCAAGTTCGCGCTCTGAATCGCGGTCGCGGCGTACCGGGCGACCACCGGGCGTGTATTCGTGGCGGAAACGGTTGAGGCCGAGTTCGCCCTTTTCCCAGATGACCAGCAGCATACTGGCGTTGAAGATGGAGGAGTAGGTACCACTGAAGATACCGATCA
>DASTKE010000608.1:0-4543 GCA_035716105.1 Ktedonobacteraceae bacterium
TCGAAGGCCAGGTAGGATACGGTTCCCTCGCCCTGCTGCGCTTGTACGATGAGCGGTGTTGTACCGGAGGAGAGCAGCGTCAGTGCCTTTGTGCCTGTGGCAAGGGTAGCAGTGCTGACCGGAACCGCCGCGTTTACGCTGGCGGGTACGCTTCCCTGCTGGTTGACGCCGCTCCTGTCGGGGCCACCCACAGGTAAGAGGGATGTTCCAGCAGAGACGCTCGATGTGCCGGTAATCGTCACGGGCAGCAGACTGGCGGGCAGTGGCGCGAGGGTGCGATGCCATTCCGGCCCGCCGACCTCGATCAAAGAGCCACCCTGATTGACCCAGGTATTTAGCGCGTTGAGCTGGTCGGCTGAGAGGCTGCTGGTCGTGAAGTTATCCAGCACGATGATGTCGAAATTCTTGAGTACTGCCGCCAGAGATGGCATCGTGGAGGCCGAAAGTTGCTCGACAATCATCGAGCCGCCCTGGTTGGGCAGTTGAACCGCGTTGAGAGGGGCAAATCCGGTTGTCTGGTCGCTCAATACACCCACAAACACGTCTCCGGTGCCGAGCGCATTCAATGTGCTCGTCTGTTTGCTCACCACCTGCCCATTGCCGTTCAACAGATTGACGGTGATGTTCTGCGTTGTTCCTGATGCGCCCGTGGAGAGTGGGATGTACACGGTAATTTGCTTGCGTGCGCCATTCGCCAGGTTCACCGGCACCTGGTAATTGGATGCGGTGCTGGAATTTCCCGGATTGCCATACGGTGGAACAATACCGATTGAAAGTGTGCCATTGAAATCTGCGTTGCTATTACTGAGTGAGACGTCGACGGGAATCCAGTTGCCATCTCGATAGCGCGTATCAAAGCCTGGACTGACGCTGAAGCGCGGCCCGCTGTCTCGCTCCATTCGTGTGGCCAGTGTATGCGCTGACGCGCCGGCGGGCAGGAGCAGGAAGGCAGCCAGCAGGACTGCTATCGAACAGACGCAGGTCAATATGCGTAGACGTGTGGGGATAATGAGAAAAAATCTCTGCGAGAAGCCATCAGGGAGACCGCCCAGCGGACGGGGATGGGAGAGACGATGTGCGCGGCTATATATGTTCTGTCGCATCTATGTAACCCTCTCAATAACCATAGAGAATCTCGACGAGTGTATTTAAGATAATCCTGTCTAAGTATACTGGTCTGGTGACGATTTGAACAGGTGCATCTGACCCATAGTTCGTCATTTGGTATTAAGAATGACAGCTACTACTATTGACGTGTTGAGGTAGCATTTTGTTGCAGAAAAGAGAGTATTCAGGAGTTTTGCAAGCTATGTCAGGGGAAGGGTGATGTGGAAGGTAGAACCCTGCCCCTCAGTGCTCTCAGCCCAGACGCGCCCACCATGACGGTCGATGATCTCTTTGACAAGGTAGAGGCCGATGCCGAAGCCGCTGAACGACTGATCGAGATCGCTGGCGCGATAAAACCGTTTGAAGATCAGCGGCAGTTCATTGGCAGCAATGCCAATGCCGTGATCTCTCACCCAGATTTCGGCCTCACAAGAAGCTTGCTCCTGCCTGTGAAGTTGAAACCCGATCTCTATTGTACTGCCTGTGGGGCTGTACTTTATGGCGTTATTCAGCACGTTGCTGAACACCTGCATCAGGCGTTCTTCGTCGTAAATGCAAAGCAGGTTCTCCACCTCCTGCGCATCTGCCGGATGCAGCAAAAACTCGTGCTGTCGCGCACTAACAGCGTAGCTTTCCACTACGTGTGAGAGCAGGATGTGCAGGTGAAGCACGTTATGGATGGTCGGCTTTAATTGTAATTGTGCCTGCCCGATGCGAGAAATATCCAGCATATCTTCGATTAACTGGGTGAGGTGCTCGCTCTGCTCGGTAATAATATCGATGGCTCTCAAGCCAGTGCCATCCAACTGCTTCTCACTGTTGGCCTGCAATTGCAGAATTTCCGCGAAACCCTGAATGGCGGTGATGGGTGTGCGCAATTCGTGGCTGGCAATCGAGAGGAACTCATTTTTTTGTTGTTCAATGCTTCTCTGTATTGTGATGTCCTGAAAGACCACCACCGCCCCGCTAATCACACCATTGTCGCTGTAAAGCGGCGCGCTTGAAGTGAGGGTGACGATCTTGCTGCCATCGGAGCGGGTGACAATCGTTTCTTGCCCACTGATGATCTCGCCGCTCAAGGAGCGAATGATCGTGAAGTGCCAGGGCAGAGCTGGCTGCCCGTTCAGTCCCGTCACACTGTGAACCTGGGAAAAGTGCAGCAGTGGCAAACCGGTCAGGTCTTTGTATGGGAGACTCAGAATGCGCGCCGCCGCCTCGTTCGTGTAACTGATGACACCATTGACGGCTTCAGTAATCAGGATGCCCTCAGGTAATTGATCGAGGACGGCGCGCAGGCGTACGCGCTCGTTGCGCACGTTTTCATGCAAGCGTGCGTGAGCGAGCGCGGCGGCAATGTGTGTGCCACAGCCAACCAGCGTTTGCACCTCGGGACCATCCAGAGAAACGATGTGGTCAAAGGTCGCGCTCAAGGCACCCTCAAAATAATCTTTGAACCAGAGTGGGACGCATACGAAGCCCTGCGCATGATAGAGCACAGCAGGCTGTTGTGCCTGTATCTTGCCCGATTTTGCCTCTTCCTGGATATTTTCAATAATAAAGGGTTCATGATAGCGATAAGCCTGAGAGAGCAATCGAGACTCGCCGTAAGGGATATGTTGCATAAAGGCGTTTGCTACTTGCTCGTTTCCGTTCACTTCCAGATGAAGCAAGCGCAATGCCTGTTGGGCGGCGTCGGCGATGTGTATCGAGACGATGATCGGGTTGAAGGCCAGCTTAATCGCCTTGATAGCTATAGTGCCAATATGCTTTGTCTCCAGCGATTCGCGCACACTGCGTGCTACCGTCTCGATAACATCCAGGCGCTGTCGCTCTGCCTCCACTACCTGATGAGCATCGTGCAGAGAGACCTGTAACTCTTCGGCGCGTTGCCGGGCGAGCACATGGCTGGTGATCTCGACCGCCGTATGTACCAGTTGCGCAATATTGCCCTGCTCGTCGCGTACCGCCGCGAGCGTCCAATTCCAGTAGGTCATGCCATGTTCGGGAAAATCGATGGGGTATTCACCTGAACTATATGGATTTCCTGTCTCGGCCACCATACGAAAGATCGCTAAAAGCGGCCCTACGGCCGGCTCAGGCATCCAATCCTGGATGGGATGACCGGTGGCATTTCCACCTTGCCAGACAGGTTCAAGAAAGGTGTCGATGAATGCATGAAAGCGGCTGTTGGCGCAGAGCAAACGGAACGTGCTGGCATCATACAAAGCTACCCCTACCGGCATATGCTCAAGCATGATATCCGCGTATTGATTAACCTCCGTACTCATCTTACCCTGCGCTCCTGTGTTTCTGGTGAATGCCCTCGCCTGGCTGGAAACCCCTAAAATACCTTATCGGTCTGAAAACATAGTATAATTATACGATGAGATAAAGGGTAAAGCATATCAGGATAGAAATTAGTACCTTTACCTACACATGAGCTTGATTATCACAGACGGGCATTTTGTTGAAGCCTGTGCTGATGCGTATTCTGTTATAGAATAACCTGAGATAATGGAGGAGAACGATACAGCTATGTCAACATTAGACAACTCGCCAGACGAAAACACCTATTTTATCGACGCGGAGAACGCGGCTGAAATGGCGCGTTTAACCACACAAGATCGACTTACGACAAAGGGTATGGGTGGCTTGTTCCCAGCGCAATCTGACCTTTCCGGCGTTCGCGATGTACTCGATATCGCCTGTGGCCCTGGAGGCTGGGTACTTGATGTGGCGCAGGCGTATCCAGATAAGCAAGTGATGGGCGTGGACATCAGCCGCTTGATGGTGGAATACGCGAAGGCGCAGGCCAGAGAGAAGAGCTTGAGTAACGCGCATTTTCAGGTGATGGATGCCCTGAAGCCGCTGGGTTTTCCCGACAACTCTTTTGATATGGTCAATGCTCGCTTCATCTCAGGTTTTCTGCCCAGAGCAATCTGGCCAGGCTTCATAAAGGAAACCATGCGTATCACGCGCTCCGGCGGCATCATTTGCCTGACGGAAAGCGAGTGGAATCTCACAAACAGCCAGGCATCTGAAAAAATCATGGGGCTGCTTGCTCGCGCTCTACAAACGGCGGGGCTGAGCTTTTCTCCTGACGGCAGGCACGTGGGTATTACGCCCATGCTGGGGCGATTATTGCGCGATGGGGGTTGCACCAATGTTCAGAGCAAAGCCCACATGGTTGATTTCTCCTGGGGGATGGAAGGCCATACAAGCAACTATCAGAATAGCATGGTTTTCTTCAAACTGATCCAGCCATTCCTCATCAATGCTCATGTGACAACAAAAGAGGAGGTTGAGCAGTTATACCAGCAAGCCCTGATGGAGATGCAATCTGAAGACTTCACCGGCATCTTTTTCTTCCTCAGCGCGTGGGGAAATAAACCTTCGTGATGGGCAAGTTGTAGGGGCGACGCCTTGTGCTCGCCCG
>DASTKE010000609.1:0-2682 GCA_035716105.1 Ktedonobacteraceae bacterium
CTACAGCCTGGGCTGTAGCACCTGTAGCTGCACTCCACATCCAAAACTCCTGTATTATCTTATACACGTTCTGCGACGTGGATGGTGGCAGGCTGGCCTAAGACGACCAGCACAACTTTTTTGGTGATACGCCAGCCAGCATCGCGCTGAATCGATTCCCAGAGTCGGTCTTCGCTGGTGAGCGTCACCAGTATACCATTGCTGGCAAGCACGCGCCCAAACTCCTGAGCAAGTTCAGCATAGAGCCGGGTATTGGCCTCGTGCGTGCCAATCTGCTTACCAAAGGGTAGATTCGTTAGAATGCGCGTCACGCTCCCGCCATCCAACGGCAGCGAACGCGCATCCCAGACCCGCAGGTGCGCTCCTACTCCGGCAGCTTGCAAATTGCGCCGGGCCATCGTCACGGCCTCTTTGCGAATATCGCCGCCAAGTTCCTCTTTCACAGGCGCGAGCAGAGCACGCTCGATAAGCAGCGTTCCCGCGCCGCAAAGGGGATCGAGCACGATATCTTCCGGCGTGGGACGAGAGAGCAAGCCCATCGAAGCGGCGATGGTTGGACGCAACGAGGCTGGCAGGTGCTCCTGCTTATAGGTGCGGTGGCGCATTGTGGCATCGCTCAGGCGCAGACCGAGCAGCGCTTCACTGCCGTTGAGCCAGAGCCAGAACTCGATATCGGCATCATCTTCCACACTGTGCATTCCACGCGGCAAGGCGCGGTGCAGGGCGTCGCCGACCGCGTCACCTGCGTCGACGCGGCGAAATTCGTGCGAGCCTTGCTTCTGGCTGATGACGCGCCAGGTCAATGCTCGCTTGCCGTGATGGATGCGCCGCCACGCGGACAGCGCCCCGGTAAGGTCGGCGTGTTGCGTGGCGCTGTGCAGCACACGCAGGGCATCGCGTCCATGCCCCAGCCCGGTAATATGCGCCACCGTGACAAAGATATCTTCGACCGCCCGCAGTTCCAGCAGCTTTTCCGGAAACTCTGCGGTACGAAACAGGACAATGCCTCGCGAGAACTTGACCAGTTCAGCATCGGGCATATTACCGCGAATCTCGCTGAAGGCCACCGTCTCCAATCCTGGCATCGTCATCCCATAATACGTGTTCATATTCACTCTCATCAGGCCAGCAGACGGATCAGTTCCTCTGTGTCCGCGACAAATTTTGCCAGCCGTTTCTTTTTGAGATTTTCACGCAGCACCCAGGTGATATCGGTATCACCCCAGGCGGCGCATTCGCGCATCAAAGCAAAGCCTCTTTCGGGCGTAGCCGCCGTCACCACGCTCAGTGTGTAGCCCAACGATTTACGCAGAGCGCGGAAATCCTCACGCTTGCGATCCTGAGCAGGAGCGTTGTGCATGTTCTCCAGTATGGTGCGCTGAATGGAGAATGCAGCATCGACCAGTTCATCAGTATGTAAAAGCGACGGCTCGGCGATGGCCACGATAGCAGCGCGTTGTTGCAGGTACTTGCCCCGTGTTGCCAGCGTCTTTAAATAGCGTGTGGTTTCCGTTGGAGCTGCCGGAAGCAGGCGTTGAAATCCCAGGGCGCTTCCCTCTCGGACGCGCCATGAGCTATGACCGGCATAATCGGCCAGCACCTCGAAGGCTTCGGCGCGCCACGATGGCAGCAATGCCGCGCACGCTCCATACGCAACCAGGCTAGAGAGCAGCGCAAATTCCTCTGGTGTGTTCGTTTTCACCGCTGAATGCACATCGCTAGTGAGATATTTCAATAAGCCATGCACGTTTTCAGGCTGCTCCGTCGCCACCAGCGCGAGCAGATCGCTGAACTCATTGACCAGTTCCAGATTTGCTCGTGGTCCTGGCAAACGGCTCTGGTCGCGCAGGTAAAACTCTAGAGGACGTTGATTGCCCGTAATTGCTCTTTCTACCAGAGACCCCAGGGTAGTATGCATCTCGCTGTTTCCTTGTCGTATGCTTACCGACGGTCATTCAACTCGCTGCTGCCTGGATGGTCGCTCCTGATATGCGCAAAGAGAGGCCCTGCTCAGCACCATCCAGAGATATACCGCCATTGTACCACAAGAGCCAGGAAATTTGGCATACAAACAGACATTCTGTATAATACATTGCGCCAATCCTCGAAGGGAAAACGAGCAAGGAATGCTAGAGTTTGACCATCGCTCTCCTCACGCATCCAGTAGTATGTGTGCTATGATACAGCACAGACTGGAGGAGCAGAGGTTAGCAGGAGAAGCGGGGAAGACATGAGGCACAGCTCCTATCCCTGGTTAGGGGGAAACGATTTCATGGTATAATAGATTGGGTGCTCTGTACGAACAGTCACCAGAGAGACGGATATTTGTCCCTCTCGTTCCTGTAGGTAAGCATGCACACTTGGCCAGAGGTTGATTGCTCTCTGCTGCGTGAAGAGACAGGAAAGGTAGTATCCCATGATGAACCCCGCAGCGCAAGTCGTTCGTCGCCATTGGTGGGCCTTGCTTGTACGAGGAATCCTCGCGATCCTGTTTGGCATTATTGCCCTGGCCGACCCTGGCATTGCACTCCTCGCTTTCATCTACGTGTTCGCAGCATATGCCATTCTCGATGGGATCATGGCTATTGTCGTCTCGTTGCAAGAACGGAGTTTCTTACGTGCCTGGTGGGTACTGCTGCTCGAAGGAATCCTGGGTATCATCTTTGGCATCCTGGCCTTCGC
>DASTKE010000610.1:0-4867 GCA_035716105.1 Ktedonobacteraceae bacterium
GGACTAGCGTGGCTAAAGACACATCTAAAACCTCTGTAAAAAATACTCCCAAGAAAATTAACCCAGTTAGAAATGTGCATACCCGCAAAAACGTACCTCCAAGGCCTACAAGTAGGGACTCACTTACGAACAGAAACAACCCTAAAGGAGGCAGGATTGCCAAAAATAGCTCTCCCAAAAAGAGAAAATGATCGATTTATTTGGTTTGTAATAGTTGCTAATGCTATCAGGTAGCTATATAATCGGTTTGCTAAAGACTGCTCTTACCTCAAGCCGCCTTTAATCGCACTTATATCAGAGGACAAATAAAACATGCCTGAACATACATCCATAAAGATCAGTGATTTTGATTATGTGTTGCCGCAGGAGTTGATTGCGCAGGTGCCAGTTGAGCCGCGTGATGCTTCGCGGCTGTTGGTGGTGGAACGGGCGACGGGGAGGCTGGCGCACCGGTATTTTCGCGATATTGGCGAGCTTTTGCGACCCGGCGATCTGCTGATTGCCAACCAGAGCCGCGTTATTCCGGCGCGTTTGCTGGGGAGGCGCGCTGAGACGGGTGGGGGCGTCGAGGTGCTGCTGCTCTCGGAACGGGCCGACCTGGGGCCGGACACGTGGGAGGCGCTGGTGCGGCCAGGACGCCGCCTGCGCGAGGGGGCGCGTATCCTATTTGGCGAGACCGACGGCTCCGGCCCGTTGCTGGAGGGGGAGATAGTGCGGCGTACAGAGGCCGGTGGGCGCGTTGTGCGCCTCTTCGCGCCGGGTGGCTCGTCGCAGGCGTTGCTGCCGGGGGTGGGCGTGCGCCAGTTGATTGAGCAGGTGGGGTGCATGCCTTTGCCGCCGTATATCCACGAAACGCTGAGCGACCCGGAACGCTACCAGACGGTCTATGCACGTATCAGCGGCTCCGCAGCGGCTCCCACGGCTGGTCTGCACTTCACGCCGCAGTTGCTTGAGCAGTTGCGGCAGCAGGGGGTGCGCGTCGGCTTCGTCACGCTGCACGTGGGGCTGGACACCTTCCGGCCCGTCGAGGTCGAGGATGTCAGCGAGCACAAGATGCACAGCGAGGAGATCGACCTGGACGCGCCAACGGCTGAATTGATCAACGAGACACGCAAGGCCGGTGGGCGTGTTGTCGTCGTAGGAACTACCTCGGTGCGCACTTTGGAGGGCGTGGCGAGTGTCTATGGTGGGCGGGTTGAGCCGTTTCATGGCAGTACGCGACTGTTCATCACGCCCGGCTACCGCTTTCAGGTGGTGGACGCCATGATTACCAATTTCCACCTGCCGCGTTCGACCCTGCTGCTGCTCGTCAGCGCCTTCGCCAGCAAGCCGCTGATCGAAAAAGCCTACCAGGAGGCCATCCGCGAACGCTACCGCTTCTTCAGCTTCGGCGACGCCATGCTCTTACTCTAAACAGAGAAATAAGGATGCAGGGTAAGCGGCGCGCCGCTTGCCCTGCATCCTTATTTCTCTGTTTTTATATCCTTCCAGTTCCACCATTTCAGCAGTTCGGGGTCATGCTCCTCGTTGGAGGCATAGTAGACGGCGCAGCGGAAGGTGTAGAGCACACAGCGGTCAACCTGCGTGCCTTGTAGCGCACACTGTTTGACATACATCTCTTCCGGGTCCTGCCCGCGCAGTTCCTCTATCGAGCGGAACCCCAGATTCCACAGGTCTCGCGCCAGCGACTTGCCGATACCCGGTATCTGCCGCAACTCCTTCAACACCGCCTCCTGCGTCGCGCCATCGATTGTGTTCTGCATGGCAATCCTCCTGATATGTCCACATTGATTTGTCGATATACATAAGTATACAGTATGCCAGTGACAACCCTATGTCAGTATTGATAGGAAATCATCGCCGTCATGCTCATAACTTCCTATCAATACTCATAATTGCGCAGCATCCCCTTGGCCTCCTCTGCTATGCGCTGGCGCAGGGAGTCGGGTTCGAGGACGCGCACGGAGCGGCCCCAGCTGAGGAGCCAGTTGAGAATTTCGCTTTCCTGACGGATGCGCAGCGTGACCAGCAGGCCGTCGGGCGTCTCTTCCTCGCATGTTGTGTAGAAGGAGCGGTTCTCGCATACCCAGCGCACTATGGCGGGGTCGAAGAGGGCGCGCACGGTGAGGGTGCGTGCATCGGCTTCTTTGCTGGGCGGCTGCATCTTGAAATTGCCGGGGCGCTGGAAGGGAGTGGGGAGCAGGTGCAGGTCTTCCATGCGGTTGAGCCGGAAGTTGCGAATGCCCTGGCGCAGGTGGCAGTAGGCGACGAGCATCCAGCCGGAATTGAAGTGGACGAGGCCATAGGGGTCGGCGTCGCGCAGGTTCTCTTCGGGTTTGCCCTCTTGCGTGTGGCGCGTGTGGTAGCGGAAGCGCACGGTGAGGCGCTCGATGATGGCGCGGCGCAGTTGTTGCAGCATCTGTGGCTCTTCGCTGGTGCGCTGTGACGTGGTGGCTATGAAACGGATGCTGCCCTGAAGGTAGCGCACCTCCTCGCGCAGCTTCTCCGGCAGCACGCCCTCGATCTTGCGGCTGGCCGATTGCGCGGCGGCGCGGTACTGGGCATCGAAGTTTTGCGCCATAAAGTCGCTGCCGAGCAGCAGCATGGTGGCCTCGTCGGTACTGAAGCTGAGCGGGGGCAGGAAGTAGCCCTCCATCAGCGAGTAGCCACGGCCCGGCGTGGAGATGAGCGGCACACCGGCCTCGCCCAGCGCCTGGATGTCGCGGTAGATGGTGCGCTTGCTTGTCTCGAAGGTGCGCGCCAGGTCCGCGGAGCGCTGCCACCCCTTGCCCTGCAATTCCAGCACGATAGCCAGCAAGCGATCGGTACGATTCATGGTTTCTACTATCCCTTTGATTACTGTGGTCCGACCAGTGTATGGCGAATCAGTGTCAGGTGTGTGAGCGGACCGAGACCGCCGGGGACGGGCGTGAGAAAGGAGGCCACCGCTTTGACACCCGCGGAATCCACATCGCCAACGACTTTGCCATTCAGCGCCGTGATACCGGCATCGAAGACGACCGCGCCGGGCTTGACCATGTCCGCCGTAATCAGGCCGGGGCGTCCGGTGCTGACGACGAGGATGTCGGCGCTGCGTGTGATTTCCGCCAGGTTTTGCGTGTAGGAGTGGCAGATGGTCACGGTCGCGTCCTCGCGCATGAGCACGAGCGCGGTGGGCTTGCCGCCGATATTGCTGCGTCCGACCACTACCGCGTTGCGACCCGCCGTAGCGATATTCTCCTCCTTCAGCACGGTCAAGATGGCGTCGGCGGTGGAGGGAATGAAGCTGGGGAAGCCGAGCAGCAGGTTTCCGGCGTTGCGCGAGCCGAGGCCGTCGACATCCTTCTCCGGGCGCAAAACATCGGTGACGATGCGCTGTCGGATATGCGACGGCAGTGGCAGCAGGAGCACCACACCGTCCGTGTCGGCATCGTCGTTGAGCGCGGCCACCTGCGCCCGCAGTTCCTCTTCCCCGGTCTCAAACGGGTAGGCCAGGGTGGCGCAGGTCAGGCCGATCTCGCGGCAGGCGCGCACCAGTTGGCGGCTGTAGACCTCCGCCGCCGCGTCGTGTCCCACAACCACCTGTGCCAGTCGCGCCGGGCGCTGGTGTTGCTTGCGAAACTCCGCAGCCTCCCCACGCAACTCCTCCGTCATACGCCTGACCAACGGCCTGCTATCAAATATCGTCGCTGCCATAATATATTCCGGCTCCATGTAATGGTGATTTTCTTTTCCATGATATCATACCGTAGGATGCTATGATGCACATCGCGAAATTTCGCCACCAATACCACGTGAAGTACGCTCGCTTGCTTATTCAGTCTCATCTCAGCTTGTTCACAGGTGCAGCTCACAAAACCAGGATACACTTGTGTGGGAAGGCAAAACGGAGACGTTAGCAAGCACTTTCTCAACCGGGAGCATGCTTTCGCCGGGCAAACGAAGTCGGACACGATTCCTCTCGTGTCAAAAAGCATTATAGGGGCAGCCCCGAACCTGGAAATCAGGACTACCATTTGTTCTCTTACGGCTTTGTTAAAATAAGGAAGGAACCAGCATGGTTATCTTGCAAATTGAGCATCCAGTCCCCAACTTCGACGCCTGGAAGAAGGCATTCGACAGCGATCCTGTAAACCGGAAACAGTCGGGCGTACGCCACTACCGGGTCTTACGACCGATTGACAATGCAAACTACGCCATCATTGATCTCGAATTCGACAGCCTGGACAAGGCCGAAGGTCTTCTTGCAGCACTGCGCGAGGTATGGCGCGGCGTGCAGGGAACGATCATCGAAAGCCCACAAGTGCGCATCGTCGAGGCTGTGGAGAGCAAAGAGCTTTGACCAGGAGCATGAAAAGCAGAACGACACAAACGTCATTTCTGCCATAACGATATTCAGGCTATGCCCCGGCGATTCAATGGAATAGCGATCAGACAGCAGAGGATGCCCGTGCCTGTGCTGATCAGCGTCCATTGCAGCAGAAAGACGCCGGGTACAGCGAGCAGGATGGTAGAAACGACCACAACAGCAGCGAGGAATGTGCCGATGATCAGCAAACTGGCGACGCGCCCTTGCCGGACGCGCTCGCGTGCCGCGAAGTTCGCGCTCTCCGGCACCTCCAGCAGTGTGCTCAAGGCATACCACCATTGCAGGAAAGATCGCAAAAGGGTGAGGGCAAAAGCTCTCTCTGCCTGGGAATGCTGGCTGTTTGACGTGGGCGCGGGTGCTGGTAATGCGCTTCTCTGCTTCTCTTGCATAAGTCGTTACCCTTATACTCTATACATTCGACGCAAATTGTTGTGCTCTATATTACAAGCAAGCGAGATATATGTCAATCGTGAAATATCGGCTTGAGACTCACCAGGC